>SVFS01000074.1 GCA_015056725.1 Lachnospiraceae bacterium
GGAAAACGAGTAATCCGTTAGGAGGTGCGAAGATGGCTAAATGTGATATTTGTGGTAAAGGCGTTCATTTCGGTAATAACGTGAGCCATTCTCATAGAAGATCCAATAGAATTTGGAACTCTAATGTTAGAAACGTTAAATGTAAAGTTAATGGAACAACAAAATCCATGCACGTATGCACAAGATGCTTAAGATCCGGTGCTGTAGAAAGAGCTTAACCAATTATAGAAGCTTTAAAACCCATCCAATGGATGGGTTATTTTTTTACTCTTAAACAATATTACAGTTCTCTTTTCAGTCTTTCATATTCCTTATTGATTTCCTGGACTACTGCTTTATCTCCTGCAATATTATCAGGATGAAATATTTTTAACAAATCTTTATATCGCTTTTTTAAAGCAAGAGCATTTTTGACTCCGGCAAACAGAATGCTTACCTCCATAGTAGATACCGAGCTTCTGTAATCCTCTTCTTCCATTTGACGACGTCTCCGTCTTCTTTCCTGTTCACGTTCCTTTTCAAAAGCTTGTCTATCCAGATCCAGCTGTGCAAATCCACTTTTTAAAATCTGCATTTTTTTCTCAAAAAACATTTCGTCCTGCTTTAGTCTCTGCTGGGATGCTGAAATTTTCGCATTCAGCAATCTCATTTCCTCCTGAAACTGAACGCGTTCCTTTAAATATTTGTTTTGCATTTCCTGCAGTTTTTTCTTTTCTGTTTCAACACGGATATTTTCGCTGAAAAGCCATAACTTAAGAGCTTTCAATTCTTTCTCGGATGTATCAGCAGCTTCTGCTTCCACGCATTCCTTTTTTAATGGTATGAAGTTGTTTTCCTGTTCCTTTTGAATTCCTGTGTCCATTTTATTCCTTTATTGTATATCAGCAATACAGATTGTATCCTATCAGAAGACACATCGCTATCAGTATAATTCCAATAATATTATTACCAATTAACATCATAATAAGCATTCCGCAAGCGTTCCAAAAAAGAATGAGCCCCAATGTTCTTTTCATGTATGCCTCGCATCATTTTCTTATTATCAGTATATGACAAACGCCGGAAAAAATATTATTCCGGCGTATTTGGAAATGCAATATCCACTACAGCTTCATCATTTAACTCATCATCCTTCTTGGATGGTTTAAACCGATCCACCAAATCCGGAATCATATCTAAAATCTTTGTCATTGCATCCTGATTCTTGATATTAACAAGCTTTGTATGGCCATCTTTAATAACAAGCACTGCACTCGGTGTCATTTTTCCGCCAAGACCGCCTCCGCCGCCGTTTTTCTTTTCACCAGCTGATGCACCGGCTCCAACACCAAAAGACACATCTACAAGCGGTAAAATAATGGTATCGCCTATCTGTGTAGCTTCTCCCACAACCGTTTTTGTAGATAAAACCGTATCCATACCTTTTAATAATGATTCCACAACAGATGAAAAATTATTGTTTTGCATCGCTTATCTCCTTATTTTAACGCCTTTACTTTTTTAATCACACTTCTAAAATCACTTGAAAAACATAATCTCAAAAATACTTTCAAAAAAGTAAAGCCTTTCATTTTGCCTTTTACTATAAGGCTTGTCTGTAAAATAGTATCTTCAAATTCCGGCTCAACGGTCAGAAAATCTCCCCAAACCGGAATCATCATTCCATATGCTGCCATACCGTATCCGGTCATTGCAGGATCGTCAAATCCAAAATGCAAAAATCCCTGTATCTTGCCTGGCTTTAAATGTTTTAATAAATACAGCAGTTCTTGTACAATAAGATTTCTACACTTAACAGTTTGTGCATCATTCCACAAATTTATAACAGCATCTTTCTTTTCTTTTATGTTTCTTAGTGTATCACAAAAACGTTCGATTGCATACCTCAGTTTCCGAAACGGATTCTTCGTCTGCTCTTCTTTTTCTTTCTTCTCAGACTCCTTCGTATCTTTCTCCTTTACGTCATTATCCGAAGCAGTGTTTTCCTCTTTTTCTTTTTTCTCTTCTTTTGCAATTTTGTCTGTTTCTTTTTTCTGTTTTTTTTCAGTCGAAACATGCTTTGCAGAATCGTACACGGTAATCCCTAATATCTTAAATCGAATCCGCTGTTTCTTTTGATATTCAACATATGCCGCAAACAAAAGTAACCAGGTTGCTTTTAATTTCAAATCAAAATAGAACTTTTCATTTTCATCCTTTTTTTCGGAATCCGCTTCTGCTTTTACGTTATAGCGAACCGGCAAAAACAATAATGCCACAGCCAAAAGTAATACTATAGCTACTATAGCAAGTAATATCATCCCTATTATTTTTAAAACTAATAATACTATTTCCGGCATATATCCTCTAATCATTCAGCTTTTGAGCTAAATATGTCTTTAAATCTCCATTTTGGTTTGTTTGGTAGCACTCTTGTGTAATCCGCATAATAATGTCCAGCGCACCATCATAACTGGCAGCTATACCAATGACTGTTTTAGGCTGCTTCTTGAAATATTTCTGCATAAAAATCTGACTATTATAAATATCAAGCTGGTCCGTCCCCTCATTCAATGTAATCACAAAATATGACTTTGAGGGTTTCAACACTTTTAATCGCCATTTGATTTGATTTTGTTTCTTTTGGGGAATGTTATCATCCCAATACAAGTCTTTATAAAATCTAAGCATTATGCACCTTACTCATCCAGAAACACACATAAAAATGCATGGAATTATTTTTAATCATAATAACACGATTCTATACAATTTCCAAAGAAATAATTTGACCAAATTGAAATATCTTTATATTATGGTATATAAGTAGATAACTATAAAAATGTTTCTATTCTTGAAAGGACAGTTGCCATGAAAACAGTCGCATGTCTCGCTCTAAAAGAAGGAATGATTCTTGCTGAGGATGTATTTAGTCACAAAAACGATATACTTGCACATGCTAATGATGTCATTAATGATGCACTCATTGCTAAATTCAAACGTTTTGACGTTCTTTGTGTCAACATCAAAGATGCAGAAGATTTATCAGAAACACATTTTCAAAAAATTCAGGCAAATGCCGGTTTCCGACACTTTACAGAAACCTACAAATCCTGTATTTCTTATTACAAATATATGATGCAGGATTTAATAGAGCATGATGCACCTTTAAATACCACTACTTTACTTGAACTATATGATGAGTTATTGTCCTGTGCCAATACAACAGATAAATTACTCGATTATTTATACAACAGACTTCTGGATGAAGATGAATTAACCTATGCTCACTGCTTCAATTCCGCATTGATTGCAGGTATTTTTGCATCCTGGCTGCAATTTTCTCCAAAAGAACGTGAACTTGCCATCTTATGCGGCTATTTTTACGATATCGGAAAAATTATGCTTCCACAGGAAATTATCTATAAAAACGGTAAATTAACAGATTTGGAATACGCTGAAGTGCAGACTCACACGATAAAGGGCTTCCATGTGTTAAAAAAACAGGATATTCCTGATGAAGTACTCAACGTTACCTT
The DNA here is from genome assembly GCA_015056725.1 of Lachnospiraceae bacterium. GTDB lineage: Bacteria > Bacillota > Clostridia > Lachnospirales > Lachnospiraceae > 1XD8-76. Next base: position 3,516 of record SVFS01000074.1, read on the forward strand.
AACACATCACGAAAAATGTGACGGCAGCGGTTATCCTGCCAAATTAAAAGGTCATCAGCTTTCAAAATATGCGAAATTCATTTCTATTGTTGACTCATATGAAGCCATGACAAGTGCACGAACCTACCGCAAACCACTACATGTATATGAGGTAATCAGCAGTTTCCAAAAAGACGGTTTTGAAAAGTATGAAGTGTCATATCTTCTTCCTATATTACAAAAGCTTGCAAGTTCAAAAATCGGTGCTACTGTTCGCTTATCCGATGGTACGGAGGCTCAGATTATGATGCTTAACCCAACACAGCTTGCACGACCTATTATCCGTACCGAAAACGGCCAGCTTATTGACCTGGCAAATATGCCATCGTTAGCTATTACATCATTTTTATCTTAAAGCAAAAACAATCGAGTAGAAATATCTACTCGATTGTTTTTTTGAACCATTGATTACTTTTCTTTAATTCTAAATATTCATGATATGCTCTTTCCAAAATCTGCTTTTCATTAGCAAACTTTAAAAGATGATACGCTTCATGGTATTTGTAATATCCCGAATCAACAAAGTATTCCTCGCGTTGTGGTTTACTATAATAACTGTCAGCCATCATTAAGTACCAATGTACATCTTTTTCAACAATATCATCAGGTACATTAAATGTGTATTCACTTTTCCCTACGTATTTCATAATCGTAGCTTTGGCACCGGACTCTTCCAACACCTCTCGAAGAGCTGTATCTTTGTACTCTTCTCCCTCTTCAACAGTCCCTTTTGGTAAGACCCATCCTTCGTACTTATTTTTATAATTCTTATAAAGCAGAAGTATCTTTCCACGAAATATAACCACACCGCCACAGCTGGTCGCTTCAATCATTGCAATCCCTCCTATCTGTGGTGTGTCCTTAAGGAAAAGTATAAAGCAAAACGGCAATGTAATCAATTGTTTTTATCAAAATATGCATCAAACACTCTTCTTGCCATTGGTACGGCATAGTCACCACCGGAACCGGCAGTTTCTATAATGACCGTAACACAGATCTGCGGATCATCTACCGGTGCAAATCCGGTAAACCATGCATGTGAATCACGGTTACTGTTGTACTCGGCAGATCCGGTCTTTCCGGCAGCTGTATATGCTTTATCCCGCAGCTTTGTCGCGGTTCCCTTCTCTACTACCTCTTCCATTAACCCGACAAGTATTGCCGCTTCCTCTTCCGTCATAAACTGTGTAGTTCCCGGAGATGAAAATTCTTTAATCACAGCTCCATAATTATTTTTAACAGATTTAAGCAAATACGGCTCAACTAATTTTCCTTTATTTGCAATCGCACTCGTAATCATATTTAAGTGAAGCGGTGTAACCAGTGTTTCTCCCTGTCCGATTACAGTCTGCATTTTTTCATCAATCAACATATCATCCGATGCTTTTGCATCACTAACAGCTGTTTCCATTGCAAAAGGAAGTTCTTTTCCAAATGCAAGTTTATCAAGCGTTTTATTAAATTTATTCCAATCAATTTTGGTAGACATATTGGCAAAAGAAGAGTTACACGACTTTGCAAAAGACTTTTCAAAATCCACATATCCATGATTGGAGCCATGATAACATTGTATTCTTGAGCCATCAATCGTAATAGAACCATTACATGTAAAATGATAATCCATATACGTATCCGGGTTCTCATGAATATATTCAAGTGCCGTTACGATTTTAAACGTAGATCCCGGCGGATATAAACCGGAGGTCACTCGATTTAATAATACAGAGGACTCATCATCTTCCACCAGTTCTTCCCATATGGATGCAATCTCATTCGGATTAAAGCAAGGCTTGGAAACCATTGCAAGCACCTCTCCCGTCTTAGGATTTGTTGCTATAATTGCCCCGTCATATACTCCCATTGCCTTATCCGCAGCCTGCTGGATTTCCACATCCAATGTCGTATATACATTATCCCCCGGATTTTTTTTATTCTCCAAATTGTTATCGACCTTATCTGATAACGGTGCATTTGACTGGATTAAATAGAAATTCGCAAGTGCTTCCACACCTGTTTTTCCTTTTGTAGAATAACCTACAACGTGTGAAAACAGTTCGCCAAAAGGATATTCCCTAATTTCAGAGCCATCCTCGGCTACATGTGTCTGTGCAAGTATCTGTCCGTCATTTGAATAGATTTTTCCACGTCTGTTTTGCAGTACAAGCATCTGTTGTCCTGCATTATAGCTGTTATTAATCATCGTTTCCTGATTATTATAGGTATAATAACCAATATATCCCATCATCCCTAAAAACAGAAAGACGAAAAAATAGCAGACAAGCATAATTTCTCTGTTTTTAGACGATTTCTTCTTTTTCTTCGTTGATAGATTCGCGGTATTCAGTTCGTTTTGGTTGGTTTGATTGTTGTTTAACACTTCTTACCCCTTCATTTTGACGGATAATATACAATCCCTCAATAATAGAAAACATAATTACTGTTGAAAGTACCGAACTTCCTCCGTAGCTGACAAGCGGTAACGTAACTCCTGTAAGAGGAATAAACTTTGTATCGCCGCCAATTGTAAGAAATACTTGGAAAATATATAAAACTGCAAGACCAAATGCTACAAGCTGATAAAATTTGTCCTTCAATCTTATCGAAATATTCATAAACATAATAAAACAGCTCAGACAAACTAAAATTACACACATTCCGAATATCAAGCCCATCTCTTCTACAATTGCAGAAAAAATGAAGTCCTGCTCCACATAAGGAATATCATCCGGTGCTCCCTGATACAGCCCAAGTCCGAATAACCCTCCACGACCGAGTGCAAATAAAGACTGTGTAATCTGATAGCCTTCTCCATCAATATAGCTCCACGGATCAATATACGCCTGAATTCGTATCTGTATATGACGGAAAATTTTAAACGCCATATAGGATGCAGTTGCACCACCGGCTATTCCCAACAGTAAGTAACGGAATTTTCCGGTTGCAAGAAATACCATCAGCACAAATGTAACAAAGAAAATCAATGCACCGCCCAAATCTCTGGATGCCACAAGAATCAAAACATGAGCTGCCGCAACAATTGTCACATATACAACATGGATAAAACTGCTGGATTCATGCAATGCACTTGCCACAAACAGTACAAATAGTATTTTTATAATTTCTGACGGTTGAAACGTTACACCGGCAATAGAATAAGATAATTTCGAGCCATTCGTAATTCCGCCTAAAGCCAGAACTCCTCCGAGTGCTGCAATTCCCACAACAGCATATAACCAGCTTAATTTACGAAGTACCGTAACTTTTTTCAGAAAATACGGAATGATAAGTGCACATGCAAGTGATATTACCGCAATAATAAATTGTCTGACCGCTTTGTCCTGATCCAGTCTTGTCAAGATAATAAGCCCAATCGATAAAAGCATACACATATTATTGATAACCAGTCTGTTTACGCTTGGATAAAACAATTCAAACAATACCAGTACCGTAAATACAGCAAGCTGCTGAAATGCATACATGATTAAGTACGACGCTTCACCTGTCTTCACAAATATCGTAACAAAACAGACCGCATGTACAAAAACCATTAAAATCAATTGTCTCGTATAAATGCCCTTTCGGGATTTCTCGTCTTTAAAGCGAAATACCGCAAAGCATTCATACGTATACATTGCCATAAAAATTGCTATGAAATATTTAGATAAAAGAACGATATATTGCTCCATAACTATTATTCAACGCCTCTTTTAATATGTCCACGTGTAAAATTTCCCTGTTTAGGGCTTTTTTGTTTCCAATTTTCAGATGAAAGAAGACCGGCATAAGTTTTCAAAACATTCACGGTTTCTTCCTCATCTTCTATTGTAAAATCTACTCTGTATCGTTTTATACCATCTTCCCGAAGCATCCACATACTATCATAGAGTGACGTGGGAAGATAATTATATATCTTATTATAACAATGATTGCAATTGGTATAAACAGGAAAAACATTTCCCATTCTATCTTTTAATGTTGTCCGATTTAATCGATTATGATCACATTTATCTTTCGTACATTTGATACAATTAGCTGTGGTCATAAGTGTTACTCTTTCGTATACAGACATTTCCAGCTGTTCTACACAAGTAACCTTTTCGCATAATGACCGTATCTCATTACTGTTCAATTCTGTTGGTATTGTTAAAATCTGAACATCTCTTGTATATAAATCATATGCATACCGATTCCATGTATACAAAGATGCTTCCCCGGCAGTCTGACCGGAATAACCAATTTGTTTCAAATATCCAAGCCCATCCAGGGTAGATACATATATCACTTGTGGCTTTAGCTGCGCAATCATTTTCTGAAGTTTGTCCAAAAAATCTGCATCTCTAAGGCGCAGAACATTCGGAAGCTTTATTCCCCAGCCCCACTCTGCATCTTCTATTTTTTTGCACACGGCTTTATATTCATCTACAAGCAGATCACTATCCACAAGGATACACCCTGTAACCGTCTCTTTTAAGCCGATTACTGCGTTTAATTGCTCCATTGTACTAACAGAAACCGACAGAATTTCTTGAAAAAGAGTCTGCTTTTCACACACAAAATCTTTCCTGTCAGCTGGCACAAAGCTGTTTTCTTCTATTTCGGAACCGTTTTCTTCTGTATTACAAATAGCATGTTCCTTCCCATATATAGCTTTGACAAGCTTATGCACAAGTTCTCTTCGTAAATCATTAAGTGCCTTTACCGGCAAAAAACAATTCTCTCCCAAATCGGTTTCTATATATTCTAAAACAAATGGTGTATTTCCCAGCTTTTTCATTTGCTTTTCGATATCATCCTTTGTTGCTGCTCTTTTTTGAGAAGCCTCAATTACTATATTCTCTGCATAAGCAAATGCTCCATTCTGTGTAAGAATGCTTCCTGATAGTGGTTGTCCCACATGGCAGGTAATACTCATTTTAACAGAAATCGGCTCTAATTCTTTTACATAAGTCTGTCTTAACGATTCCGTTATTTTGTCATCCGTTCCATTATACCCCGGTTTGGAAAGTGTAATCATATCACGTCCATTATGCTTTTTGTAATATCCTTCCGAGGTTTCGCTTCGGATATATAAGTTATGAAGAAGCTCTAAATCCTTCTTGTCTATTCTGAAGTTTTCTGCATCCCTCAGATACGCATCAATATATTTCCGATAAATCGAAACAACACCGGCTACATATTCCGGTTTTTTCATGCGTCCTTCAATTTTAAACGAATTAATTCCGACTTCCATCAACTGCGGAAGGAATTGCAAGGTATTCATATCTTTTAAACTAAGATAATATCCTTCTTCATTTTCTGTTGTATATATTAACCGGCACGGCTGTGCACAACGTCCTCTGTTTCCGCTTCTTCCGCCGATAAAGCTGCTCATCAGGCATTGTCCTGAATAGCAATAGCACATAGCACCATGAATAAAGGTTTCTATCTCGATATCTACGCTTTCTTTTATATCCTGTATTTCCTGCAATGAAAGCTCTCTTGCCGGCACAATGCGTTTACATCCTTGGGCTTTCATAAACGCAGCTCCATACTTTGATGTAATAGTCATCTGCGTACTTGCGTGAAGCTCCAATTCCGGAAAATCTTTATCGACAAATTCCCGTTTCAAATATTCAAACACACCAAGATCCTGAATAATAATCCCATCCAGTCCGGCATTTACAATCGGAAAAAGATAGTCATACAAATCTTCAAACTCCGCATCCTTAACAAGCGTATTTACTGTAAGGTATACTTTGACTTTTCTTGCATGTGCCTGCATGATAACATAGCAAAGCTTTTCCTGATCAAAATTTTCGGCATACGCTCTTGCACCATATTTATTTCCGGCCAGATATACTGCATCAGCCCCTGCATTTACTGCAGCTAAAAAGCTTTCATAGGAACCACATGGAGCCAACAATTCTACACTCATATCTATCTCCCATCTATCTCTTTAAAAGACAAAGAAAGGCTGTCATTCCTGACAGCCCCATCAATCAAACTCACGAATTTTTTCTGGATTCCTGTAATTCTGTTTCCAGACGAATAATCTTCTTCGCATTCTCATTCAGGTCAGAATTCAGATTTTTCACAGTCTTCTCCATATTTTCCATCTTAATCTGATAGGAAATCAATTCATGCTTCAAATCGTATAATTCTTTTTCTTTTGCTTTAATCTCTTCTTCCAGAACATCTACCTGCTTTTTCGCTTTGAAATAATCATCTGCGAGATTTACCTGCATCAAGACGCTCTGATAGTCCATAGACAATTTCTTAAAACTGTCTATCTTATTATACTCTGCCATTTTGTTATTAATATAACTGGCTATTTTTTGTAAATACTCTTCACTTTCATATCCGCTAAGAGTATAAACCTTCCCAAGAATTAAAACCTCTACATTCGTTCTGGAGTCCATATAGAGTCCCTCGCAATCCACAACATATGCCACATATCGACAAGAAAATACACTATATGTATTATATAGCATATTACTCTATAATTTCAAGTCCAAAATGCTCATATGTAAGCTTTGTTACTACTCTTCCCCTTGGAGTTCTGTTTATCAGACCATTTTTAATAAGATATGGCTCATAAACGTCCTCGATTGTACCTGCATCTTCTCCAATTGCTGCTGCTAACGTATCAAGTCCCACCGGTCCGCCTTCAAATTTGTGAATCATCGTAAGCAGCATGTTTCTGTCAACATGATCAAGTCCAAGCTTATCTACATCCATCAGGTCAAGTGCCACCCTCGCAACTTCTTCTGTTATCACACCGTCATATTTCACTTGTGCAAAATCACGTACTCTTTTGAGCATTCGGTTTGCAAGTCGTGGTGTCCCCCTGCTTCTTCGTGCTATTTCAACAGCCCCGGATAGCTCAATATCTACGTTCAATATTTTTGCAGAATGCATTACTACATTTTTCAGTTCATCTACAGAATAAAATTCCAAACGGTGAATCACACCAAATCTGTCACGAAGCGGTGCTGTTAAAAGACCTGCTCTTGTTGTAGCTCCAACAAGCGTAAATTTCGGCAGTTCCAATC
>SVFS01000075.1 GCA_015056725.1 Lachnospiraceae bacterium
TTCTGGCTATGTAATTATTGACATCTTTGACATTTTCGCAACGTTCAATCCTTCCGTCCGGATATACCGCTTTGGTGGATGCACCTGCTCCCAATGCCACGATAGTCTGTTTCTCTTCCATGATGAGAATATTATAAATACCGTATTTCCCTTCACAGGCATATCCTACATTTTCAAAATTGCCGGACATATTTTTCTGTCTATACAAGTAATACGGATACATTCCCAGCTTTTTTGCGCCGTTTGCCGCAATTTCCATGGTTTTATCCGTATTATTTAATGTGGAAATACCATGCTCCGTAATCCACTGATGAAGCTTACTTGCACGCTTAATTGCAAGGGAATGAACGGTCAGCGAATCCGGTTTTAACTTCACGATTTCACGGATTGTATGAGCTACATCTTCTTCCGTTTCCCCCGGAAGTCCTAAGATAATATCCATATTGATATTATCAAAGCCAACTTCCCTTGCCAGATGAAATGCTTCTATCGCCTGTTCTACCGTATGCTGTCTGCCGATAAGCTTAAGCGTTTCATTACTCATCGTCTGGGGATTTACAGATATTCGTGTCACACCATGCTTATACAGTACTTCCAACTTTTCTCTTGTAATACTGTCTGCCCTGCCGGCTTCTACGGTAAACTCTTTTACATAAGTAAAATCAAATGTATTCTTTACCTTTGTCAAAAGTCTGTCCAATTCAGCAGCTTCCAAGGTCGTCGGCGTACCGCCGCCAATATAAATGGTATCCAGCTTCTTATCATGATAGATTTCTGCTGTAAAATCAATCTCTTTTTCCAGCGCATCCAGATATTCCGACATGCGTTTTTTCCAGCTGCAAATCGGATAAGATGTAAAGGAACAGTAAAGACAGGTCGTCGGGCAGAACGGAATTCCGATATATAAGGAATACCCATCTTCATAGTGAAGCGTATCAAGAAGCTCCTTTTCACGCTTTGCGATATCGATACTCAAGGCAATCTTTTCATCACTTACGAAATGCGTCTTCTTCATGAAATCTGCGATTTCTGTTTCAGACTTTCCTTCTTCCAACATAAACATAGGGATTTTGGTAGGTCTGATTCCTATCAGATTTCCCCATGGAAGTGTTTTTCCTGTCTGCATACAAAGCTTTTTATACAAGTCAGCCTTAAATGCATTCTTATCAAAAGGTTCCTCTGTTATGATTTCCATATCCGCCGTCACACCTTCCGGCAATATTCCTGTGGCAGGTGACACTACCTTAATTTCTTCCGACGGATAAAATGCTTTTATTAAGGAGTGGATATCATACTCCACTCCTACTCTATTACATGTTATATACATTGTTCGTCCTATCTGTGTTCTTTAATAAACGCAATAAAGTCTTCTTTCGGCATCGGCTTTGCATAATAATAGCCCTGCAAGTAGTCACAGCCAAGCTCTTTCAAGCATTCACTCTGCTCTTTTGTTTCTACTCCTTCTGCAATGATTTCCAACCTTAATTCTTTAATCATTTTTACTGTATGTTCTAATGCTACAAGTCCTTTCCCTTCACTCATCGCCCATACCAGCTCTCTATCCAGTTTTACCACACTGAATGGGTACTGAATCAAATAGTCAAGGGATGCAAATCCTGTTCCGTAGTCATCCAACATAAAACGCACACCTACATCCTCGAAGCTTTCCATTAAAAGCTTTAATAAATCTCGGGAATAAATAGCCGCCGTTTCTGTAAGTTCCAAGTTTACTCTTCTTGCCGGGACATTATATAATCTCATAATACCTGCAAAACGCTCTTTCAAATCACGCTGCATACACTGTACAGTAGAAAGATTGATTTCTACATAACTCAATCCATATTCTTCTTCCGATACAGTACTTAAAAACTTACATACTTCTTCAAATACAAACTCACCGATTGGAATGATACTTCCGTTTTTTTCCGCCATTGGAATAAATTCATCAGGCGCAATAAAACCAAGTTTTTCGTGTTTCAAACGAAGTAATGCTTCCGCCGAACGGAACGTTCCTGTCCGTGCGTCCATAATCGGCTGATAGTATACACTAAATGCACCCTGTTCTATTCCGTATTTCAGTAGTCCGAAAATCTCCTGTTCGCGTCTTACCTTTGCGCGTGTATCTAAGGTTGCCTCTTCTATACAGCTTTCCTCTGTATTCATATGGGAAAACAAATACTGCACAACGTTCTCAAACTCCTGCATATCTGTAAATGTTTCCGGAAACTTTGTATAACACATTTTATATTCCAAAATAATTGGAACACCGTCTATCTCAAGACCGTTCTTTAAAATATTTTCAATCTCTGCCCCTAATTCATAAATATCGCCATTTCCATAATGTACAATTACATCAAAGCGCATGCTCATTGTACGGAAAACTTCTACTTTTTTAGAAATTGCTTTCAGTTTTTTTGCAATCTCAGTTAACAGTGCATCCCCTTTTTCCGTTCCCATCGATTTGTTGACACGATGAAATTCTTCCATCCGAAGAGATATTACACTAAAATTGCTTCCACGATATATGTAAGATTTCATGGTTTCCTGAAAAGCTGCCGCATTATATATTCCCGTCAACTTATCAATATAATTATCCGGATTTGCAAGTGTAATATAAATCAGCATCATTGCTGTTGCAACGGCAAATCCTATTACCATCAGTTCCGGATTCAGCAACTGAATGAAAACCGCACTGACATTTAATACCGTAAAGATACAAACTAATACTTTTTGAACCGTGCTTAATACTTTTCTATTAATAGCGGTTTCTATCAGACATATTATAAGTACAATACTGGAAACAACAAATAAGAGCCATTTGTATTCTCCTGCCTGATATTGTTTTTGTTCATCAAAATAGAAAATCCACTTTGTATAAGGAGTTGCCGTAATTAAAATAATGTCCATTACCGCCAGCGTACTGACAATTGCCAGTTCTGTTTTGGTAAACGGTGCACTTTTTTTGATATGAAAATACAGATATATCAAATAAATAAATACACAGGCATTTGTTGTATAATAGTGGAACATATTCAGCAGATAATTAATCCAAAGCGGTACCTGCTGTGAATGATCGATTGTCACAACCGTAAGCAAATTTGATGTTGTAGAAAGAAATGACACAAATAACAATACAAGGAATGCATAATCCGACTTATATGTATAACGTTTCCTGCTCAAAAACATTACAATCAATACAAGCAATATAATTGTTGCACATATTTCATAATGAACATTATATGTCATATCCTCTCCACCTTTCACATTTCTACCTTAGCGACTGTAAATAGTCTTTACAATGACGTTATCCACAAAATGGATTGTGCATTTTTTCATATGCGATTGTTGTAGCCTCTCCATGTCCAGGATATACCTTTACTTCATCCGGCAATACAAACAGTCTTTCCTTAATGGAACGAATCAATTTTGAAAATGAGCCTGTCGGAAAATCTGTTCTTCCCACAGATTCCTGGAATAAAGTGTCTCCACTTACGAGCATACCTGCTTCTTCAAAATAATAGCAACAGCTTCCTTCTGTATGGCCCGGTGTTGCAATTACTTTTATTTTCATGCCAAGCAGCTCTATTTCCTGCCCATCCTCCAAATAAACATTTGGTTTTAAGGTACATGCTCTTCCTGCCATCTCGGATATATTCAAATTTGCATCAGAAAGTAACGCTTCTTCCTCTTTATACGCATAAATCTTTGAAGACGATAATGCACGTAATTTCTGCGCACCCCAGATATGATCAAAATGACCATGTGTAAGTAAAATAGCACCTACCTGAAAGCCCTTTTGCTGTAATGCCTGATATAAATATTCTCCCTGATCCGCCGGATCAAAAAACAGTACTTCTGTTTCTCCTTCACGGTACACGAAATAGCAATTTGTTGCACAGCTTCCTAATGTAATTTTTCCTATCTTTAAATTTGCCACGTTCTTTCCTCTCTTACCTTCTCACAGACTGTCTCATTCTTCCGAAACAGCTACCTTATTGCATGTTTCCACAGCTACTTTATTGCCTGCACTCATGAACCTGTGGTTCTTTCCACATCAAGCACGCTTTCCACCGTTCTGACCTTATCAATAATACGATTTAATTCGTCACGTCCCGTAATGTAGAAGGTTGTTGTCATGGTAGCAATTCCCTGCTTGCTGATTCTTGTATTCATAGACATAATATCAATATTTTTTTCTGTTAATGTACGGGAAACATCTGCTAATAAACCATTTCTGTTATTTGCATAAATAGTAATTTCTGCAAAATATTTTCCGCCCTCTTCTTCTCCTTCCGGAATCTGCCATTCGGCTTCAATCAATCTTGCTCTATCAATTTCAGACAGATTAATAACGTTAATACAATCCGTACGATGCACAGATATACCACGTCCTCTTGTCACGAAACCGACAATCTCATCTCCCGGAACAGGTGAACAGCATTTGCTGAAATGTACTGACACGTCATGTACACCTCTTACCACAATACCACCTTTATGATGGTCCGTACTTTGACGTACTTTTGCAGCATTTTCTTCTACAACAGCCATAACCTCTTCATCTGTCATGGCTCTCTTATGGTCTTTATCATACATATCAACCATTCGGTTAATAATCTGACCTTCCTTTAATCCCCCATGACCTATTGCCGCCATAACCGCATCCCAGTCATGGAAGCCATACTTACGAAGAATGGCACTTACATATTCCGGCTTCATAATCTCCTGCTGATTGATTACTTTTGCCTTGCAATATGCCGCAAACATTTCCTTGCCTTTTTCAATATTGTCTTCTTTTAATTCTTTCTTAAACCATTGATTAATCTTGTTTCTCGCCTGTGTACTCTTTACCACATTCAGCCAGTCTCTGCTCGGACCCTTGGAATTCTGTGATGTGATAATCTCTACACGGTCACCGTTTTGCACTTTATAATCAATGGTTACTAATCTGCCGTTTACTCTTGCACCGATCATTCTGTTTCCGACAGCACTATGGACTGCATAAGCAAAATCAATCGGTGTGGAACCATATGGTAATGTCTTTACTTCACCGTTTGGCGTAAAGCAATACACACTATCCGAGAACAAATCAAGGTCACTTTTTACAAGATTCATAAACTCTTTATTGTTTGATGTATCTTGCTGCCATTCCAAAATCTGTCGAAGCCATGTCATCTTTTCTTCTTCCGATGCGTTTTTATGTTGCTTTCCGTCTGATGCTTCTTTGTATTTCCAATGCGCGGCGATACCGTACTCTGCGACCTTATGCATTTCATGTGTACGAATCTGAATTTCGAACGGTTTTCCGCCAACGCCGATTAGTGTTGTATGCAAAGACTGGTACATGTTTGCTTTTGGCATTGCGATATAATCTTTAAATCTTCCCGGAATCGGTGTGTACATTTCATGAATTACACCAAGTGCCGCATAACAATCCTTTACAGAATCCACGATAATTCGAACTGCAAACAAATCATAAATCTGGTCAAGCGTTTTATTTTGATTTAACATCTTACGGTAGATGCTGAAAAAATGTTTGATTCGTCCATCAATCTGTGCCTTGATTCCCGCACTGTAAATATGGCTTGATACTTCCTTTACAATTTCAGAAATATACTCTTCTCTGTCACTTTTACGGATAGCAATTTTATCTACTAAATCATAATATGCATCCGGCTCCAGATATTTCAAAGAAAGGTCGTCTAACTCTACCTTAATCTTGATAATACCGAGTCTGTCTGCAATCGGTGAATAAATATCCAGTGTCTCTCTTGCAATACGCTGCTGCTTCTCAGGCGCCATATACTTTAATGTACGCATATTATGCAGTCTGTCCGCCAGCTTAATCAAAATTACACGAATATCTTTTGCCATGGCAAGAAACATTTTTCGTAAATTTTCTGCCTGTACATCTAATTTATCGACAGCTTTTGCCGGAACAGCATCTCCTGTCCCGTTCATATCGAAATGCTGAAGCTTTGTCACTCCATCTACAAGATGCGCAACATCTCTTCCGTACATCTCTTCAATCTCATCTCGCGTATATACAGTATCCTCTACCACATCATGCAGCAGACCTGCAACAATGGTTTCCTTATCCATTTCCAAATCTGCCAAAATGATGCCTACACATAAAGGATGAACAATATATGGTTCTCCTGATTTTCTAACCTGTCCTTTATGTGCTTCATACGCTAAATGATATGCTTTATCAATCAATGACACATTGTCACTTGGATGATATTTTTTTACACGACTAATAAGGTCCTTGTACAAATCTTCAGGACCCTGATACGCCTTAATCGGTTTTATCATACCATCATCAATTACTACTTCTGTCTTTTGTTCTGTCATACTTCACCGGTTTCATATCATATTTTTATATCTTTAAGCTACGCTTTTTTATACAAACATGCAGAGAAAGCCTGCACTTCCTCTGCACTATTAAGTATTACCTACTATTTTCCCGGATAAACAATAGCAGCATCTAATCTGTAATCAGCAATTTTTGCTCTGCCGTTTAATCCTGCAAGTTCCATAAGAACAACTACACCTACAACTTCTCCGCCTAAAGACTCTACGAGCTTAATCATCGCTTCTGTTGTACCGCCTGTAGCAATAAGATCATCTACAATAAGGACCTTCTGTCCCGGCCTAATACAGTCTTTATGCATTTCAATTGTAGCTGTACCATATTCCAGTTCATAATCTATTGATACGGTTTCACATGGTAATTTGCCTTTTTTACGAATCAATACAAAAGGTTTGTTCTGATTATATGCAATTGGAGTACCAAAAATAAAACCTCTTGATTCAGGTCCTGCTACTACGTCATATTCCAAATCTTTAATCAGCTCCTGCATAGTATCAATAGCCAAATGTAATCCATCCGCATCCTGTAACACACTGGTTACATCTCTGAAAATAATTCCTTCTTCCGGAAAATCCGGTATTGATCTTACATAATCTTCAAGTTTTTTCATCATGCTTCCTCCCGTACTTTTGCTCATTTTGTCCTTTGAGCCCACTAACCCATAATGATATAAAATATTATATGCTTTTTGTACATATTCGTCAAAGAAAAACCACTTTCTACATATAGAAAAACACAGCATTTTTCACAAAAAATGAGATAAAATACACAAAAAAGAGATTTTTATAAGTAACATTCTTACAAAAATCTCTTTTAACTATTTGTCTTCACTGTTTTTACGGAGTCTCGCTCCACCACATCTACATCAAATTCATAATTCGCATCAAACTTCGGATTTTCAATCATACGAAGCATATTCCAAGCCGCTTTATCTGCTAATTTTTCCATTGGATGCGGTACCGACGAAAGATTTACTCTTCCCATAACGGCAAGCTCCGTATCATCAATACTGACGATAGATAATTTCTCCGGAATCTCTATTCCTTCCTTTTCAAACAAAACTAACAGGTCATGCGATATTTCATCATTATATGCAACTATGGCTGTACAACCGGCTATTCTCTTCAAAATTTTATCCCGAAGCTGTGCAATATTTTTTGCATCCTCTGTATCATACCAGATAACATTGTGATCTTTACATACAATTCCTGCTTCAATCATCGCTTCCGTAAATCCGGAATATCTCAAATGACCTTGTATATCATCTAATTTGAACATTCCTGCTATCTTGGTATGTCCACGCTCTATCAATAATTCTGTCGCCTTTTTTCCGGCTTGCATATCATTCATAGATACATGCGGTGCATCCAGCTTGTCATAAAATCCATTAATAAATAATATAGGAATTTTTCTTTGTAATACTTTTTGGAACAAATCTAAATCCGGATTTGGGATTCCGCTTTTTGCCGGTTCCGCAATAATTCCTGCAACTTCATCCTTCTTTAAAATATCCTCTAAAATAGTCCGTTCTCTATCAACTCGGTTATTGGTAAATGCTATCTGTACCGTATATCCGTTTTCAAACAGAATATTTTCGATTCTTCTAATGGTTCTTGGGAAAATATATCCGTTCACATATGTCATAATCAGCATAATACGATTCCGCTTTTTTGCGTTACCTATTGTTCTGCCATTAATATATGTTCCACTTCCCTGAACTCTGTTTACAACCCCTGCTTTTTCTAACACACTAATCGCATGTCGTACTGTCTGTCTGCTAAGACCAAACATCTTGCTCAGTTCATTTTCCGAATGAAGTTTTTGCCCCGGAAGTATTTCACCAGTTTCTATCTGCCCGTTGACCCAATCGACAATTTCCAAATATTTTGGTGTTTTATCTTCCATTTCTTCTCCATATCTTATCAAAATTCTGTCAAAGAATACTAAAATTTTGATATAAAAGGGCTACCCACAACTCATGGGCAGCCCTATTCTTTATCTAATTCCACTTAGAAATCTTATGATTTCTTTCTCTTAGACAATACGTCGATAGTTACCGCACCAAGAAGAACGGCACCTTTAACGATTTTCTGAATATCTGTTGTCCATCCATAGAGAGACATACCATTATTAAGAATACCCATTACAAACGCACCTACAACAGCACCTGTAATAGTACCGGCACCACCGGCTACGGCTGCACCACCGATATAACAGGAAGCGATAGCATCCATTTCGAAACCGTCACCTGCTTTTGGTGTTGCTGCACAGTTACGTGCTGCAAGAACGATACCTGCAAGAGCACTTAAAACGCCCATGTTAACGTATACCCAGAAGAATACTTTCTTTGTATCGATACCGGAAAGCTGAGCAGCTTTTCTGTTACCACCGAGAGCATAAATCTGACGACCTGCTACTGTGTTTGTTGTAACAAATGCATAGATTACAACAAGGATTGCCATAAGTAATAATACGAATGGAAGTCCACTCCAGCAAGCAAGCTTGTAGAAGAAGAACCAAACGATGAAAATCAATACAACATTTTTAATAACAAGCTGCCAAACAGGATTTCCTGCAAAACCATATTTTTTCTTTGTAGCAATACTCTTAATTTCAGAGAAAATAATGAGCAATGTTGCTGCAATAGCTACGAAAATACTGATAAGGTCAAGAGTACCTTCACCATATGGAATTTTCATAGTTGGAAGGAAGCCTGCACCGATAAATACGAAGTCATCCGGTAATGGACCTTTTGTCTGAGCCTGTAATAATGTGTATGTAAGACCACGACCCATTAACATTGTTGCAAGTGTTACTACGAATGGCGGAATGCCAAGGTATGCAATAAAGAAACCTGCAAATAAACCTGTTGCTAAACCAATTAAGAGAGCAACGATAATAGCTACCCACATACTAGCTTTGTGGTCAACCAAAAGGATACCTGCTACAGAACCTGTTACTGCTACTACAGAACCTACACCAAGGTCAATGTTACCTGTAAGTACACAAAGAAGCATACCTACTGCAAGGATTACTACGTAACCGTTCTGCATTACTAAGTTGTTAATATTTGCAGGAGATAAGTTTTTACCACCTGTTAAAATAGCGAAAATAACATAAATTGCGACAAGAGCAAGGAACATACCGTACTGCTTCATGTCAAGATTAACTACTTTTTTCTTTTCCATGATTATTCTTCTCCTTTTCTGTTATGTGCCATAATGCTCTGCATAATACGTTCCTGAGAAACTTCTTCTTTAGTAAGTTCGCCTGCAATTTCACCTTCGTTAATTACATAAACTCTATCGCAAGTACCGATAATCTCAGGCATTTCTGAAGAGATAACAACAACTGCTTTGCCGGCTTTTGCCAAATCATTAATGATACAATAGATTTCGTATTTCGCACCTACGTCAATACCACGTGTAGGTTCGTCAAGAATCAGTACATCCGGCTGCGTAAGCATCCATTTTGCAAGTACTACCTTCTGCTGGTTACCACCGGAAAGAGATCCTACAACCTGTTCAATAGAAGTAGCCTTTACATTGATTTTTTCTTTGTATTCCTGCGCTGCTAAAATTTCGTCATTTCCTTTAATAACACCTTTATTGGAGAAATATTCCGGTCTTGCTGCAAGAACCAT
>SVFS01000076.1 GCA_015056725.1 Lachnospiraceae bacterium
TGGGTGAGCTCCATCTGGAAATCATCGTTGACCGTCTCCTTCGTGAATTCAAGGTAGAAGCTAACGTTGGTGCTCCTCAGGTAGCTTACAAAGAAACATTTACAAAAGCTGTTGATCAGGATTACAAGTATGCTAAGCAGTCCGGTGGTCGTGGTCAGTACGGTCATTGTAAAGTTAAATTCGAGCCAATGGATCCAAACGGTGAAGAAACATTCAAATTTGAATCTTCCGTTGTTGGTGGTGCTATTCCAAAAGAATACATCCCGGCTGTTGGAGCAGGTATCGAAGAAGCATCCAAGTCCGGTATCCTTGGTGGATTCCCTGTACTTGGTGTATACGCTAACGTATACGATGGTTCATACCATGAAGTAGACTCTTCTGAAATGGCATTCCACATTGCCGGTTCTATGGCATTCAAAGAAGCTATGAAGAAAGCAGGCGCTACACTTCTTGAACCAATCATGAAAGTCGAAGTTACAATGCCTGAAGAATACATGGGCGATGTAATCGGTGACATCAACTCCCGTCGTGGACGTATCGAAGGTATGGAAGATATCGGCGGTGGCAAGATGGTAAGAGGTTATGTTCCACTTGCTGAAATGTTCGGTTATTCTACAGACTTACGTTCTAAGACACAGGGACGTGGTAACTACTCTATGTTCTTCGAAAAATATGAGCCGGTACCAAAGAGCGTTCAGGAAAAAGTACTTGATGCAAAAGCAAAATAATTATTTAAACTTCAAAATTTATGCTTAGGAAAATGTAGAATTGAAATAAGCGTGAAACATTCTGTTTTAGCGGTCTATGGTTAGAAAAAACTCTTGAATTTATCAACGTTTTTGCTATAATCATAGATAGCTGAGCAGAAAATAAAGCAAACAATACAAATAGTCAATTAAATTAAGGAGGACTTTAGAAATGGCTAAAGCTAAATTTGAGAGAACCAAACCACATTGTAATATCGGTACAATCGGTCACGTTGACCACGGTAAAACAACATTAACAGCTGCTATTACAAAAGTATTATCTGAAAGAGTTGCTGGTAACACAGCTACAGATTTCGAAAATATCGACAAAGCTCCAGAAGAAAGAGAAAGAGGTATCACAATCTCTACAGCTCACGTTGAATACGAAACAGACAACAGACACTATGCACACGTTGACTGCCCAGGCCATGCTGACTACGTTAAAAACATGATTACTGGTGCTGCTCAGATGGACGGTGCTATCCTCGTTGTAGCTGCTACTGACGGTGTTATGGCTCAGACAAAAGAACATATCTTATTATCCCGTCAGGTAGGTGTACCATACATCGTAGTATTCATGAACAAATGTGATATGGTAGACGACGAAGAATTACTTGAATTAGTAGAAATGGAAATCACAGAACAGCTTGAAGAATATGAATTCGAAGGCTGCCCAATCATCAAAGGTTCTGCTTTAAAAGCTCTTGAAGATCCTTCTTGCGAATGGGGTGACAAGATCATGGAACTTATGGCAACAGTTGACGAATATATTCCAGATCCACAGCGTGCTACAGATCAGCCATTCTTAATGCCAGTAGAAGACGTATTCACAATCACAGGTCGTGGTACAGTTGCTACAGGTAGAGTAGAACGTGGTGTTCTTCATGTAAACGAAGAAGTAGAAATCGTTGGTATCAAAGAAGAATCCAGAAAAACTGTTTGTACAGGTATCGAAATGTTCCGTAAGATGCTTGATGAAGCTCAGGCTGGTGATAACATTGGTGCATTACTTCGTGGTGTTCAGAGAACAGAAATCGAAAGAGGACAGGTTATTGCTAAACCAGGTTCTGTTAAATGTCATAAAAAATTCACAGCTCAGGTTTACGTTTTAACAAAAGATGAAGGTGGACGTCATACACCATTCTTCAACAACTACAGACCACAGTTCTACTTCAGAACAACTGACGTTACTGGTGTTTGTAACTTACCAGCTGGTACAGAAATGTGTATGCCTGGCGATAACATCGAAATGACTATCGAATTAATTCACCCAATCGCTATGGAACAGGGTCTTACATTCGCTATTCGTGAAGGTGGTAGAACAGTAGGTTCTGGCCGTGTTGCTTCTGTATTAGACTAATCTACACGTTGGCAATGAGCCATGTAAATGAGTAAAAGTATAGCCCATGGGAATGCTTGCATTCCTATGGGTTTATTTTTGCTCATTTATAGGGCGAAGCCCGTGACGAAGCAGCTTTGCTGCGAGTACATGGCTCATTGCATGTTCTATACATAATCTATTTTCTATTCCAAACTTGTTTCCTACGCATGTTTTTGCTATAATTCCTGTACAAAGTAGGAAAAAGTCAATCCTACAGTCTTAGTTTTACATCCAACAAATTTCTCAACTGTAGAGGTCGGGAAATGTCTGATAATTCAGTCTACAAACAATATCCAACAAATTTTCTAACTGTAGAGGAAGGAGAAACTTTAAATCTACAGTCAAATTTCTATCGTCAAAAAAATTCATAACTGTACAGAGTTTAGAAAAGCTTGATAGTACAGTCCACAATCTATATCCAACAAATTTTTCAACTGTAGAGGAAGGAGAAATCTTGAATTCTACAGTCAAATTTCTATCGCCACCAAATTCCACAACTGTATAGGATTGGAAAAGCTTGATAATACAGTCCATAATCTATACTCAACAAATTTTCTAACTGTAGAGGAAGGAGAAACTTTAAATCTACAGTCAAATTTCTATCGCCACAAAATTCCACAACTGTATAGGATTGGAAAAGCTTGATAATACAGTCCACAATCTATATCCAACAAATTAAAAATAATAAAAGAAAGGAACAAATCTATGAACAAATTCAAAGAATTATCAGAACAAAGAGAGCAAAAATTATTGAAAATAATTAAGAAAAAGGAGGAAGAATTAAAGAAAGCTCCAAAAGGAACTTTGTGGGTTAGTAAATATGGAAAAGGATATCAATATTTTTATCATACAGATAATTCTAAGAAGAAAAGAACATACTTGAAAAAAAGCGAAGAGAAGCTAATAAATGCCTTAGCAGTAAAAGAATATAATCATAAGGTTTTAGAATGTGCACGTAAGGAATATGCACTTCTAAAGAAGCTAAATAAAATATATGAAAATAACACTATGGAAAATGTTTATGAAAAGATGTCTATGGGAAAAAGATGTTTAATTGATCCGATTTGGTTGCCGGATGATTTATATATAGAAAATTGGAACTCTTATCATTATGAAGGGTTGAAATTTAAAGAAGATGCACCGGAATATTATTCAGATAAAGGGGAACGAATGCGTTCTAAATCAGAAATTATAATTGCAAATATTTTGAATAAGAATGGAATTCCGTATCGATATGAGTGTCCAATAAAGCTAAAATCAGGAGAGGTATATTATCCGGATTTTACGGTGCTAAATATAAAGGAACGAAAGGAAATGTATTGGGAGCATTTGGGACTTATGGATGACTATGATTATCGAGAAAGAAATTTAGCAAAGATTTTAAAGTATGAGGCAAATGGTTTATTTATGGGAGATAAGTTGCTTTTGACATTTGAAACATCAACGCAACCGTTAAGTACAGTCACGATAGAACGGGTTGTAAATAAATATTTACGATGAGATTCCGGATGCATTTGTAAATCATATGAGAATAAAAAAGAAATTTATTAGAAGTAGAAATTGAAGTAACGAAAGATGGAGAAAAAGGGATTGTATATAGTATAATGTTGTTTAATAAGTGCAATGAATTAGGATGCGAAACAGAAAGAAGAAAAACTATGGAATTAAAATTCAAAAGAGCGACAATCGATGATTTAGACATATTAGTAGAAACAAGAATACAGGTGCTTCGTGCGGCAAATCAATTATCCGAGGAAGTTGATATGTCGGAGGTGGAGCGTCAGTCAAGAATGTATTACGAAAAGGCGTTAAGTGATGATACACATGTGGCGTATTTAGTATTTGCTGAGGCTATGTTAGAAGAGAATGGTTTAAAGAAAAATTCATCAAGTATAAAAACAGTAGCAGGAAAAGAACTAGGAAAAAGTACGTTGAATAAAGAACTATTCGTAGGTGCCGGTGGAATAAGCTTTTATCGTGTAATGCCTACATTTCATAATCCTACAGGCGAGAAAGCTTACATTATGAATATGTATACGTTGCCGGAATATCGGAGACAAGGAATCGCGTACAAAACACTGGACTTGCTAGTCGCAGAAGCAAAGAAAAGAAATATCAAAATGATTTCGTTGGAGGCTACAGAGCAAGGAAAGCCTCTATATGACAAGTATGGTTTTGTGAAAATGGAAGATGAGATGATGTTCTCGTGTTGATAAAGCAAGAGGTTAAATTCAAAAGCGAAAGATTATACGAACGAATACAAATTAATGACTTGACATATATAGATGGTCGATATATTATATAGGTAATCTACATATATAGATTACCTATATTTTATGCTTTTTAAGGATAATTGTATATGAAAAAGTTAAAGCATTATTGCAGAAAAGGAGTAAAACCATGGCGATTGATAAATCACTTGTATCAGGAAGTATGACGATGCTTATTTTGAAACTACTGTCAGAACAGGATATGTATGGATATGAAATGATTGATACATTGCGGCAGAAATCTCAAAATGTATTTCAATTAAAGGCGGGAACTTTATATCCACTTCTTCACGGAATGGAAGAAAAGGGATTGGTAACGGTATATGAAAAGGAATATGCCGGAAAAATCCGAAAATATTACAGTCTTACAAAGCAAGGTCATAAGCTGCTTACTGATAAAACAGAGGAATGGAATACTTATGCAAATGCAGTAACGAACGTACTTGCTTTTAATGTATAAAAGGGAGAAGCTTTATGGAACAATACTTAAAATTATTACTGGAGCAGATTCGTTGTAAACGGGTGCATCCTTATATAAAAGAAGAAATACAGGCTCATATTGAGGATCAGATAGAAGATAATATACAACTTGGGATGACAATGGAAGAAGCAGAAAAAGCGGCAGTTGAAGACATGGGGAGTCCCGTCGAAGTGGGAATTGCACTGGATAGGATTCACAGACCCAAGGCGGCTTGGGGATTAATTGGTCTGATGGCAGTTATCAGTATAGCAGGAATTATTTTTCATGAGTTAATTGCTATGAATTTGCAGAAATATATGGAAGGTGATTTGCTACAGTCTTTGGGTTCAATAGGAAGAAATATTGTGGCAAGCAGAACAGGAAGTGCGAATTTTGCATTATATACCCTGATAGGATTTGTCTGTATGCTGATTATTTATCATATCGACTATAGTGTCATTGCGAGGTTTGCAAAGGTGCTTGCACTTATCATGATTGGTATTATCGGATACGGTTTGTTTGCAGGAACCATTATTGGTGGAATGCGGTATGCCGTACGCATTTTAGGAATGAATATTCATATGCCGTCCATGATGATGCTGTATGTACCGTTATATGGAGCAATCATATACAGCTATTATGGAAAAGGATATACGGCTATTGTGAAATCGTTTTTGTGGATGCTTGTACCGACGTGGATTACCCTTAGACTTCCGAGTCTGGTGATGGCAGCAATTATGCTTGTATCTATGTCTGTTGTGCTGACAATAGCTATCATAAATGGCTGGTTTCAAGTATCAAAGAAAAGAGTAATAGGAATTTTATGGGGAGTAGAAGTGGTATTGCCAATCGGAGGATTGACGGCAGCGTATGTACTGGAACTTCTGGAAACATATCAAATAGCAAGAATACGCTCATTTCTTTCCGGTAGCGGAGATGCAAACTATATTACGAACATTCTACGTGTGAATTTTAGGGGAAGCAGTTTGCTGGGAGCCGGAAGTCAGGATACAGTAGCATATTTACCGAATTTCAATAGCGATTATATTTTTTCGTATTTAATATCCTCCTATGGTCTGCTCGTAGGTGCTATTGTATTTAGTGTTTTTGCAGTTTTGATTTATACAGTTTTCTCTGTTTCCTTTAAACAAAGAAATCAGCTTGGTATCTGCATGGGATGTGGTTGTGGAATGATTTTCCTATTGAATGCCGTAATTAACGTGGCAGAAAATATTGGCATACTTCCTCTTTCTACAACATTTCTGCCATTTTTATCTACCGGTGGAAGAAACCTTATTGTGTGCTATATTCTGATGGGAATTGTGTTGAGCATATATCGCTATAAAGATATTTATCCGAGAGAAGCGAAACGACACATATCGGCAGTAGAGTAGAGAGAAGAGAAAGAGTCAATGCTCAAGTAAAAAAGGTATATAACCAAAATGTCTGGTTATATACCTTTTTAAATGCTTTTAAATAGAATTCTTATATTCCGACGGTGAAACACCGAAAGTCTGTTTAAAGGTTTTACTGAAATGGAACGGATCAGGATAACCGACTGCGAGTGATACTGCGTTGATGGATGCGTCAGGCTCGCTTAACAGCTGCTTGGCAATCCCCATCCGATAGTCACGGATATATTTGGAAGGTGTGGTACCTTCTAATTTGCTAAATACTTTTGTTAAATAGGAAGAAGAGAATCCGAGATTATCTGCAAGTACGGCAAGACTTATATCACTTGCATAGTGCTTTTGGACATATTCTTTAATCAGAATCACGATTTCTTCCGGTTTGTAGTTTTCTTCTGCGGAGGAAGGAAGAATATCTTCTTTCTGGGCAAGAAGAGACATTTCTATACGGGTTAAAGCTTCCTGCAATTCTGTTGGATTGATTGGTTTTAATAAATAATCTTCTACACCGTATCTGATGGCAGAACGGGCATAAGTGAAATCGGCATAACCGGAGAGAATAACGCAACGAATAAAGCTCATGGATTCATGAATACGGTTCACAAGTTCAATGCCATCCATGATAGGCATGGAAATATCTGTGAAAACAACCTGTGGTGGTTGCTTCTGGATATAATCCCAGGCATCCTCACCGTTTGGGAAGATTTCAAGTACTTTGTAATGTGAATTTGTTTGTTCGATGAGTTTTGCAATGTTTTTTGCGATACGTTTTTCGTCTTCTACAACAATTACATTGATATAATAGTCGCTCATGCCATATCTCCTTGTTCAATATCTCCACCAATCGTTACAATTGCGCCGCCACTGGCAAGATTGCTGATACGGAAAATGTGTTTTCCCTTGTAAAGTGTCTTAAAGCGTATGTAAATATTCATAAGTCCCATGCCGTTGATTTCAAGGCTTGGAAGAAGCTCTGTTTCGTTGATATATGCTATCTTTCTATTTAAGTCATCAATTGTTTCCTGTGCAAATCCGATACCGTTATCTTGGATAGAGATTTCCCAAAATATAGGGGAAAGAATTCCTTTTATTTTGATATGCCAAGGCGGTCTGACGGATTTTGTTGAAAATTTGATAGAGTTTTCAATAATCAGCTGTAAGCAGAGCTTTGGTATTTGAAGATCCATCATTTCTTCAGGAATGTCGATTTCGTAAGTTAAATCGTCGTCATATCGCATCCGCATACATTCCAAATAGTCCTTTGCGTGGGCTATATCTTCGCGAATCGGAACGAGAGGTTCCTTGTTGGAGGAAATGTATCGCAAAATTCTGGAAATCGTCTGGCACATTTCAATGACTTCATCTTTCATACCTTCATCTGCCATTGCCTGTATGGTTGCCAGAGAATTATATAAAAAGTGAGGATTCATCTGGGATTGTAATGCCAGCATATGTGACTGCAGTTCCTGATTGTGCATTGCCATTTCACGTTTCATGGCGGTTTGAGCCCTGCCATGCATGTCAATCAGAGCGTTATATAAAGTATCCAACTCGATGATGGATGTATCCACCGGTTCGATTGTAATTTCTAAATCAGAAGCATCGCTTTCCGTATGTAAGGACTGCAATTGTGAGTACATCTTCATCAGAGGGTTTGTGATGATTCTGGAAACAACATAGGATAAAGCAAGTGCCAATAAAGTTACAATTAAAAAGATAACAAGATTCGCTTTCAGATAGCTGAAAATCGGCTCGTATAAATTGGAATCCGAAACAGTAATTAATGTAATGAATCCGGAATAAGCAGATTTAGAAAAGAAAATCTTCGTATCTTTTTCGGAAATCTTGGCAATTTCATCTGACGGAAGTGTGTTTAATGCATCACTTGCAATCGAAAAATAGTGGGAGATATTGTCTGAATCCGAAGTGGCATATACAGGAATACCCTCTTCATCAAAAATGTAGATTTGTTCTTCGTAATTTTTGCTCTCCAATACCTTTAACTTTTCGATTAACGGAGAAATGGAACGTTTTACTTCGATAATTCCCTCAGGCTTATAAAAAGTAGACTGATATACAGAACAAAGTGTAAGGAAACGTGAGCCGTCTTTATAACTATAGTATTTATCCAAACGCTTATCATCATCACAAAAAATGATACGGTTTCCTTCGCTGTTCATTAAATCCTCATACCAATAAAAGTTCTGTACAGATTCATCAGAACTACTGTTGTCCAGTCCGTTTCCAAAAGCACCATAATCAAGAGAATATAAATAAATCTGATCAACAGGTCTGTTTGGACCCATAATCGCAGTCAGAAGATTGGTCAGGATTTTGCTATTCTGCATACCGCTGTAATTACCTTTTTCGGAAGAAATGGGTTGATTTAAGTATGTAGAAAATTGTTCTTTTACCAGATTGGAATAAGCAATATTCTGCATAACGGTATCAAGAGAGTTGATTTCTGCGTCTACGAAGGCAGCAGCGGTGGATACATCCTGATGGATGGTGTTGTATGCCTGCTGTTGAATTTTCCTGGATTCTGTTACAACAAAGTATGAAATATATACTAGGAAAATGACAATCAGGATAGAGAAAAATGCAATTTGTAAAGTCGCTTGAACGCTATGCGATTTTTTCATGGTATCAATGTCTCCGCTGTAAAATGCTGAATGAAGCAGGTGAAAAAAAGACAGGATAATTGGTTAAAAATTGACATGTCATTATCTCACAATTTCCATTCCAAACAAAAATTGTTACCCATATAATAAGGTTACAACAATCGATTGTCAATAAAACGAAGCAGTAACGTATCTATGAAATGTCAGAGAGAATAAAGAAGCTTTCTGGTAAATTTAAGGAGAAGAACTATGAAAAAGAAAAATGTATTGGCACTGGTTTTATCTTTATCAATGGTAATGACCGGTTTAGTAGGATGCGGCGCTAAAGAAGAAGCAGCAGCACCTGCAGCAACAACAGAAGCAACAGCTACAACAGAAGCAGCAGCAACAGAAGAAGCAGCACCTGCAGCTGAAAGTGATATTACTATTACATATATGGCTAGCCAGGACTGGGTTCAGGACGCAGAAATGGAACTTGGTGAAAAGTTCACAGAACAGACAGGTATCAAAGTTGATTACCAGATCGTTCCTTCTGATCAGTATGAAAGCCTTCTTATGACAAAATTAAATACTGGTGAATGTACAGACTTATTCGGTGGTCAGAGTTCCCAGTTCAGTATCGTAACACAGTTTAACGTAGAAAAAAATGCAGCAGACTTAAGCGGTGAAAGCTGGGCAGCAAACGTTGACCCTGCAGCAGCAGCAGAACTTTCCGTAAACG
>SVFS01000077.1 GCA_015056725.1 Lachnospiraceae bacterium
TATCACATTTAGCCATCTTCGCACCTCCTAACGGATTACTCGTTTTCCATTTGTTCCAAAACGAGCCCTTCAGACTCGCAACATTAGTATAATAACAGAAAGAAATAGATAATGCAAGTTGTTTTTTAACAGAAAATGATAATTCTAAAATATTATATTCCATTTTTGTTGAAAAACGGTTATAATGATACAAGTTATGAATATTACAAGGAGGATTCCCATGAAGAGTTCATCTATGAATACCCAATTAGGAAATATTATTATTGATAATGAAGTAATAGCACAGTATGCAGGAACTGTTGCAACAGAAAGCTTTGGTGTCGTAGGTATGGCAGTTGTAAATGTGAAAGACGGAATCGTTTCTCTGCTGAAAAAAGATAATGTTACAAAAGGAATTGTTGTATCTTTGAAAGACAATAAATTGATTTTGGATTTTCATATTATCGTATCCTATGGTGTCAGCATTATGGCGGTAGCAGATAATTTGATAGATAGTGTAAAATACAAAGTAGGAGAATTCACGGGACTTGAAATCGAAAAGGTAAACATCTATGTTGAAGGTGTTAGAGTGATTGATTAAGGAGGAAATACCGGTGGCTTTAAAAACAATCGACGCTAAGATGCTTTCCAAGATGTTCTTAGCCGGTGCGAAGAATTTAGATAACAAAAAAGAATGGATTAATGAATTAAATGTATTCCCGGTTCCGGATGGAGATACCGGAACAAATATGACCATGACAATTATGGCTGCTGCAAAAGAAGTTGCTAAAGCAGATGGTTCTGATATGACTGCGGTATGTAAAGCGATTTCTTCCGGCTCTTTAAGAGGTGCGAGAGGAAATTCCGGTGTTATTTTATCACAGTTATTCAGAGGCTTTACCAAATCTATCAGTGAAAAGACAGAGCTTAATGTGAGCGATATTGCGGAGGCTTGCCAGAAAGCTGTTGAAACAGCATATAAAGCAGTTATGAAACCGAAAGAGGGTACTATTCTTACGGTTGCAAAGGGCGGAGCAGAAAGAGCACTTGAGCTTGTAGAAGAAGGCTGTAATGATATGGAAGTATTTCTGGAGGACGTTCTGCGTCATATGGACGAAGTACTTTTACAGACCCCGGAAATGTTACCGGTATTGAAACAGGCAGGCGTAGTTGACTCCGGTGGACAGGGACTTATGGAAGTGTTAAAAGGTGCTTATGATGCTTTCATGGGAAAAGAAATTGATTTTACAATTACTGAAACCGTTCAGACATCTGCTCCATCAGGAAGACCGAACTATGATGCACAGGCAGAAGCAGATATTAAATTTGGTTATTGTACAGAGTTTATTATCTTATTAAATAAGACCTTTAATATTAAGATGGAAATGGATTTCAAAGAATATCTGGAATCTATCGGTGATTCTATCGTAGTAGTTGCGGACGATGACATTGTAAAAGTGCATGTTCATACAAATGATCCTGGCTTTGCAATCCAGCGTGCGTTGAAATACGGCCAGCTTTCCAATCTGAAGATTGATAATATGCGTCTTGAACATGAAGAAAAATTATTCAAGATGAATGAAAAGCTGGAAGCTGCTGAAGAACCGATGATGGAAAAGAAAGACACAGCATTTATTGCAGTATCCATCGGCGATGGAATGAATGAAATATTTAAAGGCCTTGGTGTTGATTATATTATCGAAGGCGGACAGACAATGAATCCAAGTACAGAAGATATGCTGACTGCTATCGAAAAAGTAAATGCAGATAATATTATTATTCTTCCAAACAACAAAAATATTATTTTAGCAGCAAATCAGGCACAGTCTCTTGTTGAAGATAAAAATATTTTTGTGGTTCCGACGAAAACAGTTCCACAGGGAATTACTGCTGTAATTAACTATATGTCTGATCTTTCAGCAGAAGACAATGTTGCTTCCATGAATGAAGAGATTGGTAATGTAAAGACAGGTCAGGTGACTTATGCAGTCCGTGATACCTCCATTGATGATAAGGAAATCAAGCAGGGTGATTATATGGGTATCGGTGATGCGGGTATTTTATCTGTAGGTACAGATATGTTACAGGTTACTCTTGAAATGTTAAAAGCGATGGCAGATGAGGATACAGAGCTTATTAGCATTTATTATGGAGCAGAAGTATCAGAAGAAGATGCGGAAGCTTTCAGTGAACAGGTGGAAGAACTCTATCCGAAATGTGATATTGAATTGCAGTATGGCGGACAGCCAATTTATTATTATGTGATTTCTGCAGAATAAGTAATGAATAGCCCGAAAGAAGATGAAGAAGGTAAGCATCTTCTTTCGGCTTTTTTTATAGGATACGGTCTCGTATGAAACAGCAAAGGATTGAAAATGATGGGGAAGCATATACAGAATAGCTCTGTTCAGGAATTGAAAGGAATCGGAGAAAAGACAGCGAAATTGCTTGAAAAACTGCATATTTCTACAGTGGATGATTTATTACATCTGTTTCCGCGTGATTATGATCGTATGGAAGAGGTTACCAAAATAAATCAGCTTATTGCGGAACAAAGGATGATAATTAAAGCACAGGTAATCAAAAATCCGATAGAGAAAAAAGCCGGAAGACTTACGATTACTAATATACTTGTGGCTGATGATACGGGGATGCTGGGGCTAACGTTTTTTAATATGCCATATATCAAAAACACGTTGAAAAAAGGCTCGGAATATTATTTTAGAGGAAAAGTGTTACAAAAAGGGACAAGCCTTTTTATGGAACAGCCGATGATGCTTGTAAAGGCTGAATATGAAAAAGTCAGAGGAAAACTTTTACCAATTTATCCCCTGACACATGGGCTGACACAGAACATACTCAGAAAAGCACAGAAACAGGCACTTTCAGAAATAGAGTTTGATGAATATCTGCCTAAAGAAATCATAATGGAATGCGGTCTGTTATCCTATCAGGACAGTATGAATGGGATTCATTTTCCGTCATCAGAAAAAATGCTGATAGAAGCTCGAAACAGATTGGTGTTTGATGAATTTCTCAAATTTTTATTACAGGTCAGACATCTGAAAAATACAACCAAAAGTATACCGAATGATTTTCCGATGATTGAGGTAGCACAGGCAAAACGCTTTGTGGAAATGCTTCCGTTCAAGCTGACAACGGATCAGCAGAATGCATGGCATGATATTTTGGAAGATATGACAGGTGCATATGCGATGAATCGTCTTATTCAAGGGGATGTAGGCTCCGGTAAAACGGTCTTGGCAGCACTTGCACTTATTACATGCGCAGGAAATGGATATCAGGGAGCTTTGATGGCACCTACAGAGGTGCTTGCTGTGCAGCACTATCATACATTTGTGGAGTATGCACGGAAATATGATATAAGAATCACACCGGTTCTTTTGACGGGCTCCATGAAAGTAAAAGAACGCCGTGAAGCGTATGAAAAAATAGAAAATGGTGAAGCAAATGTAATTATCGGGACGCATGCATTGATTCAGGAGAAGCTATGTTATCACAATCTGGCACTTGTAATCACAGATGAACAACATCGTTTCGGAGTCCGGCAACGTGAAAGCTTTGCATCCAAAAATGATAAAAAGCCACATGTAATGGTTATGAGCGCAACACCGATTCCGAGAACACTTGCCATGATTTTGTATGGTGATTTGCATATTTCATTGATAAAAGAACTGCCGGCAGACAGATTGCCGATAAAGAATTGTGTTGTTGGTAAAAATTATCGGGAAACATCTTATCGTTTTTTGGAAAAAGAGATTTTGGCAGGACGGCAGGCTTTTGTTATTTGTCCTATGATTGAAAAATCAGAAGAATCTGATTTGGAAAATGTAGAAGAGTATACAGAAAAACTGAAAAGTATTTTTCCATCTTCGATACAGATTGCATCCTTACACGGAAAAATGAAACCACAGGAAAAAAATCGGATTATGGATTTATTTACTATGGGAGAAATTGATATTCTTGTTTCAACTACCGTTATTGAGGTTGGAGTAAATGTTCCAAACGCAACCGTTATGATGGTTGAAAATGCAGAACGGTTTGGACTTGCAGGTCTGCATCAGATCAGAGGACGAGTAGGCAGAGGAAAATATCAATCCTATTGTATTTTCATAGATAGTGCCAATACTGAAAAATCACAAAAACGTTTAAATATCTTGAACCAGTCAAATGACGGATTTTATATAGCTGAGCAGGATTTAAAACTGCGGGGACCGGGAGATTTGTTCGGTATCAGGCAAAGTGGGGAGATGCAGTTTCAACTTGCTGATATTTATCAGGATAGTGAGTTATTAATAAAAGCGGATAGAATTTGTGAACGTCTTTTGAAAAATGAAACGTTTGAAACCGATGAAAAATATGCTAAAATGCGTAAAAACATTGGTATTTCGGATGGAAATATATTTGACTTTCCAAGTATCTAAAAGTACAATAGATTGTGTCTGTGTATCTTTTGGTGACTAGAAGTTGTAGACAATAAAAAGATGGACTATATTAAAATCAGAAAAGGGAATTGGAATGAAGAAAGTAGCAATTGTAACAGACAGTAATGCGGGTATTTCACCACAGATGGCAAAAGAATTAGGAGTGTTTGTAATTCCACAACCATTTATGATTGAAGGAAAGACATATTTTGAGAATATCGACCTTACATATGAAGAGTTTTATAAGACATTGGAAAATGAAGTGGATGTAAGAACAAGCCAGCCTGTACCGACGGATATGATGGAAGTATGGGATGATGTGTTAAAAGAGTATGATGAGCTTGTGCATATCCCGCTTAGTAGTGGATTGTCAGGAGCATGTCAGAGTGCAATGATGTTTGCGGATGAATATGACGGAAGAGTACATGTTGTGAATAACCAACGAATTTCCGTTACTCAAAAGCAGTCTGTACGAGATGCACTGATGCTTATTGAAAAAGGGCATGACGGAAAAGAAATCAAACAGATTTTAGAAGAAGACAAATTTAATTCTTCTATTTATATTATGTTGGATACATTAAAATATTTGAAAAAAGGCGGAAGAATCACTCCGGCTGCGGCAGCAATCGGTACGGTACTGAAATTAAAGCCGGTGCTTCAGATTCAGGGAGAAAAGCTGGATGCTTTTGCGAAAGCAAGAACGATTAATCAGGGTAAAAAAATCATGATAGATGCTATCCGAAATGATGTGAATACACGTTTTGGAGGAGAAGATCCGGATAATATATCCATTCATATTGCCCATACAAACAATCATGATATGGCAATGGAATTTAAAGCAGAATTTGAAGAAGCGTTTCCGGGAGTTATTGTAAAGGATGTTGATGAATTATCACTTGTGGTAAGTTGTCATATCGGACCGGGAGCATTAGCAGTTGCAGTTTGTAAAACATTGAAATAGGAGTTAAAGTAATGGCGAAAAGTAGCGATTACAGTGCAAGTAATATTACCGTACTGGAAGGTCTTGAGGCAGTAAGAAGAAGACCCGGAATGTATATAGGTAGTGTGTCTACCAAAGGATTAAATCATTTAATATATGAAATTGTTGATAACTCTGTCGATGAACATCTGGCGGGATTTTGTGACCGTATTGAAGTTGTGCTTGAGGCAGACGGTTCTGCAACTATTTCAGATAATGGACGTGGTATTCCGGTCGGTATGCACGAAAAGGGTGTCAGTGCAGAACGTCTTGTATTTACCACACTTCATGCCGGAGGTAAATTTGATAACGAAGCCTATAAGACAAGCGGTGGTCTGCATGGTGTAGGTTCATCGGTAGTAAATGCCCTGTCTAACAGACTTCGTGTACAGGTCAAAAATGGCGGATATATCTATGAGGATATGTATGAGCGCGGTATTCCTGTAGTGGAGTTAAAAGATGGGTTATTACCTGTAATCGGAAGAACAAAAGAGACCGGAACGAGTGTTAATTTTCTTCCGGATGATACGATTTTTGAAAAGACAAGATTTAAAGAAGATGAGGTGAAAAGCCGTCTTCATGAAACAGCTTATCTGAATCCGAAGCTTACGATTGTATTTGAGGACAGAAGAAAAGATCCTGTTGAACATATTGAATTTTTAGAACCGGATGGAATTATCGGCTTTGTAAAAGATATGAACACATCAAAAGATGCGCTTACAGATGTGATTTATTTTGAGGGAGAAGCAGACGGTATTGAAGTGCAGGCAGCATTTCAATATGTAAACGAATTCCACGAGGATATCTTAGGCTTTTGTAACAATATATATAATGCAGAAGGCGGTATGCATCTTACCGGCTTTAAAACTATGTTTACAACGATTATCAACAATTACGCAAGAGAGCTTGGTGTATTAAAGGATAAAGATATCAATTTTACCGGTACGGACATTCGTAACGGTATGACCGCTGTTATTTCGGTAAAACACCCGGATCCGAGATTTGAAGGACAGACAAAAACAAAGCTGGATAATCAGGATGCGGCAAAGGTTGTCAGCAAGGTAACAAATGATGAAGTAGTACGTTTCTTTGACCGAAATCTGGAAGTATTAAAGACCATTATTTCCTGTGCGGAAAAAGCAGCAAAGATTCGCAAAAATGAAGAACGTGCCAAAACAAATATGCTTACCAAACAGAAATTTTCATTTGATTCAAACGGTAAGCTTGCAAACTGTGAATCAAAAGATCCTTCTAAATGCGAGATTTTTATTGTGGAAGGTGATTCTGCGGGAGGTAGTGCCAAAACAGCACGTAATCGTATGTATCAGGCAATATTGCCGATTCGCGGTAAGATTTTGAACGTTGAAAAAGCCAGTATCGATAAAGTCCTTGCGAATGCCGAAATTAAGACGATGATTTATGCATTTGGTTGCGGCTTTTCAGAAGGTTACGGCAATGATTTTGATATCAGCAAGCTACGCTATGACAAAATTATTATTATGGCGGATGCGGACGTTGACGGTGCGCATATCTCTACTTTGTTGCTGACGCTGTTTTACCGTTTCATGCCGGAACTTATTTATGAAGGTCATGTGTATCTTGCCATGCCGCCGCTTTATAAGGCTATGCCGTCAAAGGGAAAAGAAGAATATTTATATGATGATGCGGCACTTGAGAAATACAGAAAGTCTCATAAAGGCCCATTCACACTTCAGAGATATAAAGGTTTGGGTGAGATGGATGCAGACCAGTTATGGGAAACAACACTGAATCCGGAAACAAGACTTCTGAAAAAAGTAGAAATCGAAGATGGACGTATGGCATCTGAAGTGACACAAATGCTGATGGGAAGCGAAGTGCCTCCGCGTAAAGCGTTTATTTATGACCATGCAACAGATGCTGAATTAGACGTATAGAACTGATAATATAAGCCACAGAGGAGATAAAAGGTGGAAGATCGTATTATAAAAACGGAATATTCCGAAGTAATGCAGAAATCATATATAGATTATGCAATGAGTGTTATTGTAGCACGAGCACTGCCGGATGTAAGAGATGGACTGAAACCGGTACAGAGACGTGTGCTATATGATATGCATGAACTTGGTATCCGTTCTGATAAACCATATAGAAAAAGTGCAAGAATTGTGGGGGATACAATGGGTAAATACCATCCACATGGTGACAGTTCTATTTATGATGCACTTGTTGTTATGACACAGGAATTCAAAAAAGGATTACCGCTCATTGATGGACATGGTAACTTTGGTAATATTGAAGGCGACGGTGCTGCTGCCATGCGTTATACAGAAGCACGTCTTCAGAGTATTACCGAACAGGCTTTTCTTGCGGATTTGGATAAGAATGTTGTCGATTTTATTCCAAACTTTGATGAAACAGAGAAAGAACCATCGGTACTTCCTGTTAAGATTCCAAACCTTCTGATTAATGGTTCGGAAGGGATTGCAGTTGGTATGGCAACGAATATACCACCTCATAATCTGGCTGAGATGATTGATGCCACAAAGGCATATATGCTGGATAATAATATTACCACACGGGAATTAATGCGTTATATGAAGGGACCTGATTTCCCGACAGGTGGTATTGTGATTAATAAAGACGAGCTTTTGGAAATCTACGAAACCGGAATGGGAAAAATTAAAATCCGTGGAAAAGTAGAAGTCGAGAAAGCAAAAGGCGGTAAGACGAATGTTGTAATCAGCGAGATTCCATATACAATGATTGGTGTAGGGATTACCAAGTTTTTGCAGGATGTTGCTGCACTTGCAGAGGCTAAGAAGACGATGGATATCGTTGATATTACAAACCAGTCTTCCAAAGAAGGAATCCGTATCGTGTTTGAACTCCGTAAAGATGCTGATGTGGATAATTTCATCAACATGCTTTATAAGAAAACACGTCTGGAAGATACATTTGGTGTGAATATGCTGGCAATCAGTCATGGAAGACCGGAAACCCTGGGCTTAAAGGCAATCATTAAAGAATGTGTTGATTTCCAGTTTGAAGTAGCGACAAGAAAATATAATACATTATTAGAAAAAGAATTAGAGAAGAAAGAAATTCAGGAAGGTCTCATAAAAGCATGTAATGTGATTGATCTTGTGATTGAAATTCTTCGTGGTTCAAAAGACAGGGCAATGGCAAAAGCCTGTCTTGTAGAAGGGAAAACAGACGGTATTAAGTTTAAATCCAAGGCTTCACAGGCTATGGCTGCCCAGCTTTTATTTACTGAAAAACAGGCAAATGCCATTTTGGAAATGCGTTTATATAAACTGATTGGTCTGGAATTACAGGCTCTTGTAAAAGAGCATGAAGATACAATGGCAAATATTTTCAGATATGAAGATATTCTGGATAGACGTGATTCTATGGCGACAGTCATTATGAATGAACTGGACGAGTTCAAAAAACAGTTTGGAAGAAAACGCCGTACAGTTATTGAAAATGGCCAGGAAGCCGTGTTCGAAGAAAAGAAAGTAGAAGAGATGGAAGTTGTATTCCTGATGGACCGTTTCAACTACTGCAGAACAGTAGATGTGGCTACTTATGAACGTAATAAAGAAGCGGCAGATGCAGAAAACCGTTTTGTATTCCGCTGCAAAAATACAGGTAAGGTTTGTCTGTTTACTTCTGACGGACAAATGCATACGGTAAAGGTGTTAGATGTTCCGTTTGGCAAATTTAGGGATAAAGGAACTCCGATTGATAACATCAGTAATTTCAGTACAGGAAAGGATACGCTTATTTATGCAACAAGCCAGACTTTCTTAAATCTGTATAGAGTTATTTTTGTAACAAAACAGTCCATGATGAAAATTGTGGATGGTGGAGAATTTGATGTTACCAAGAGAACGGTAGCAGCAACTAAACTGGCAGATGATGATGAAGTAGTCAGCGTTATGGCACTTACAGACCAAAGAAATATTGTTTTGCAGACTACAGAAGGATATTTCCTG
>SVFS01000078.1 GCA_015056725.1 Lachnospiraceae bacterium
GGTGGTCAGAGTTCCCAGTTCAGTATCGTAACACAGTTTAACGTAGAAAAAAATGCAGCAGACTTAAGCGGTGAAAGCTGGGCAGCAAACGTTGACCCTGCAGCAGCAGCAGAACTTTCCGTAAACGGTAAATTATACGGACAGCCTGTACAGGACGTATCCGCAGTTTGGGCACTTGCATATAACAGAGCACTTTTTGATGAATTAGGATTAGAAATCCCTACAACATATGATGAACTTTGCGCAGTATGTGACAAAATCATGGCAGCAGGCATCACACCAATTTATGAAAGCGTTTCTGATGGATGGCATCATACATTATGGATTGAAAATGCAATCGCAGCTACACAGGCTAACGCAGGTTATCCGGCAGCATTAAATGAAAATACAGATACATTTGCCGGCAATGAAGAAATGAGAACTGTTTTAACACAGATTAAAGATATGGTTGACAAAGGATACTGGGGTGACAACTACATGTCTAACCAGCATGCAGATGCAGCAGCAGCTATCGCTAGCGGCGAATATGCAATGGTAGTTTACAACCAGGGCTTAGGAACAGAAGTAAATGCTGTAGATTCCAGCTTTGACGTAGACAATATCGGTTACTTCGTAATGCCATTATGCGACAACCAGGCACTCAATGTTAACTACTGTGGACCATCCAGATTTGTATACTCCGGTTCCGAAAACATTGAAGCAGCTAAGAAATACTTAGAATTCATGGCTTCTGAAGAAAGCCTTGCTTACATGACAGAAAACGTTGGTAAATTCAACCAGCTTCCATACACAAATGCACCTTCTGCATACTCTGACGTAGTACAGGAATTCTATGACAGATATCCGGAAAAAGTTGCAGTATTCCAGGCAAGTGTTAAATACTTCAACCCTGGTTGGATGGACATCGGTGCAGACATCTCCGCAATGTTACTTGGAGAAATGACTCCTGATGAAGTACTTGAATCTATCGACAAAATGAGAGCTGAACAGGCTAAAGCAGCATCTGATCCGGCTTGGAACTAAATAGAAACACAGGCTTTGCAAGTTGTGTGTTATCGTGAACGATGAAACGGGTCGCCTGCATTGTAGGCGGCCCTTTTTTTACAAGTGGGTGATTATATGAAAAAGATACGATTAGGAAAAATGACACGGTCAGAAAAAACAAAAGCGACTGGAAAACCGAGAGTTCTTTTTAGCATTAGAAATAAAATATTCCTTTGTTTCATTGTACCGATTGCTTTTATGATATTGGTTGGTACATTGTCATATCAGAAAGCATCGGAAGGAATGACAGAGAAATATAAAGAAACATCTCTGGAAACGATTCGGATGACAAGAGAATATCTGGATATGACAAATTCCTTTATAAAAGCAGAAGGAATGAAATATGGCTCCAGTGATGATATCGGAAATTACGGAAGAGGGAAATATGCACAGTCAAATAGGGCAAAGCATACAGAAATTTCTAAGAATATTTATTCCGAAATTACAGCAGCACAGATGACAAACAACTTCATCAAAGATGTTCATATTATCACACCGGAAGGAATCGATATGCTGACAACAAAGACGTCGGGAAAAGATGGTATGTACGAGGCATATTTGAATGAAATGTCAGAGAAACAGATGAGTGATCAGGCATGGACGGGAACACATGATGCGTTGGATGAATATTTAAAACTGGATAAAGACAGTTATATCATGGCTTATCAACTGCAGCATTATTCGGGAAGTGCAATAGTTGTAGTTGACGTAAAGAAAGAGCCGGTTCGGGAAATCTTAAGTGGTATAGACTTTGGAGAAGGCAGTATCGTGGGAATGGTTACTGCTGACGGAAGAGAAATTGTCTGTGAAAATCTGGGCGAGAATGAAACATCCAAGATTCCGGAAGGAAGTGCAGCTTTTTATGGACAGGAATTTTATGAAAATGTACGTGCATCAGAAATAGCCGAAGATGCACAGGTTATAGACTATTTTGGTAAAGAGTACATGTTTGTCTATAGTGTGAGTGAAGAAAGCGGTATCATGGTATGTTCGCTTGTGCCGATGCATACAGTTATAGGACAGGCAAAAGATATTAAGACAGTAACCATTACAATGGTATTGATTGCCTGTATTATTGCGGGAGCTGTTGGTATCATTATTGCTTCAGGCATTCAGCGCAATATGAAGAAAATTTCTGAAAAGCTTGGTGATGTGGCAAGTGGAGATTTGACCGGCGAAGTAACAGTAAAAGGAAAAGATGAATTCCAAAGTCTCGCTGCGTCAGCAAGCCATATGATTAAAAATACACGTAAGCTTGTAGGGAAAGTAAATGCAGCAACGACACAATTGGATGAATCTTCTGTAAAGGTATTGTCTGTATCAGATGTTATCAGCGAGTATTCGGAGAATATTATCAAGAGTATTGATGAAATCAATACCGGAATGGAAATGCAGTCTGAAAATGCAGGTATCTGTATTGAAAGGATGAATATTCTTTCGGATGATATGAAAAAAGTAAGCAAAGCTACCAAGCAGGTTGAAGAATTGGTAAGTGAAGCTGAAAAAATGATTACAGAAGGTGTACAGATTGTACATTTACTGAAAGAAAGAGCAAAAGAGACAACAAGCATTACAGCAGAAGTTGGAAGCAGTATTTCTCAGCTTCAACAGGAATCAGAGACAATTAATGGTTTTGTAGAAACCATAACATCTATTTCTGCACAAACAAATCTGCTTTCCTTAAATGCATCCATTGAAGCAGCACGTGCAGGTGTGGCAGGAAGAGGTTTTGCAGTAGTTGCAGATGAAATCAGCAAGCTTGCAGATGAGTCGGCACGTGCAGCAGCAAATATCCGTCACAAGGTGGAAATTATCGGAATGCAGACAGAGGCAAGTGTGAACAATGCTTCACAGGCAGAAAAGATGGTAGACTTACAGGCAGAAGCGGTAACGAAAGTAATCGGCGTATTTGCGGATATCAGCGAAAGAATGACATCGTTATTTGAGGGTCTGAAAGAAATTGTAGAGTCTACGGAAAAAGCTTATAACGAGAGAAGAAATACGTTAGAAGCGGTAAGAAATATATCTGCTGTAATCGATAAAACAGCAGAAAACAGTAGTGTAGTGCATGGTGTGGCAGAAGATTTACAGCATAATGTAGAAAAATTGAGCCAGACAGCAGATGTATTGAATGAGAATATGCAGACCTTAAAAGCGGAAATTGAACTATTTAAGACAGAATAGGATATGAGGTAAAAAAATGACATGTTAGATTCTCACAATATCCATTCATCGCAGATGTCGAAAAAACTATAATGAAATAGCAAGGACAAAAGGAATAAACAGTCGTCTGCAATGCAGGCGGCTGTTTTAGAAAGGCGAGTGTTATGAAAAAAAGTAAAATTTATCCATGGTATTTTGCATTGGGTGCACTTTTGATTTATTCGGTGCTGTTTGTACTTCCAAGTTTAA
Organism: Lachnospiraceae bacterium; assembly: GCA_015056725.1. Classification (GTDB taxonomy): domain Bacteria; phylum Bacillota; class Clostridia; order Lachnospirales; family Lachnospiraceae; genus 1XD8-76. The sequence goes on from SVFS01000078.1 coordinate 3,457, forward strand.
TCGGTGTGGGCTATTCATTTACCGATTGGTCAGCCTATTCGGATGAATTACATTATGTAGGATTCGAAAACTTTAAAACAGTTTTTTCGGCAGATGAGGACTATTTAAAAATTATTACAAATACATTATCGTTTACTTTTATTACAACTATTCTGAAAAATGTAATCGGACTTATTTTAGCAATATTGCTTACAAAGTCTATCAAGCTTTTAAATATGCACAGATGTATTATGTTTATGCCATCTGTTTTATCCACACTTATTATCGGTATGATTTTCAAATCCATTTTGGATCCGAAATCAGGATTTCTAAATACATTCTTTAGAAGTATCGGTCTTGATTTTCTGGCACAGAAATGGCTGGTAACATCCGAACTTGCATTTGGATCTGTTATGGCAGTAGACATCTGGCGTGGTGTGGGCTACATTATGACAATTTTGATTGCCGGTATTTTGTCTATATCCACAGATTATCAGGAAGCAGCAGCTATTGACGGTGCAAATGCATGGCAGAGATTTTGGCATATTACATTCCCGCTTTTGCTTCCAACATTAGCAACAACAACCGTACTTAACGTAATCTATGGTTTGAAAGTATTTGATATGGTATATGCCCTGACAAACGGTGGTCCTGGAAAAGCGACTACAGAAGTTCTTTATACAGCAGTATTTAAGAAGTTTGGTACAGGACAATATGCGGTAGGTACAGCACTTTCTTCCGTAATGTTCATTATCATGATATTTGTGGGCAGTTATATGATTCATATTATGACAAAGAATGAGGTGGTAGAATAATGAATATTAAAAGAATATTTCAGAGCATATTTTCAAATGTACTTGCATGGGTAATTTCTATCATATGTCTTGTTCCGCTATTATTGATTATTGTGAATTCCTTAAAGGATAAAAAAGCGGCAGCAGATATGAATTTGCAGCTTCCGACAATGCCTCTTGCATGGGAAAACTTTTTGACGGTAATCGAAAAAGGGAAATTGATGACTTCCTGTGTGAACAGTTTTGTTTATTCTATCGGAAGCGTTGTATTATGTGTATTGTTTGCATCACTTGCAGCATATGTTTTGTCCAGAAATCAGACAAAGCTCAACAATCTTTTATATTTGTACATTGTACTTGGAATTACATTGCCAATTAACTATGTAGCACTTACAAAGGTGTTGATGTTTTTACATCTGAATAATACAAGAGGAGGTATTATTCTTTTGTACACAGCGATGCAGCTTCCGTTTATGACATTCCTGATTCACGGCTTTGTAGCAAAAGTTCCGGTAGAACTGGATGAGGCGGCAGTTATTGACGGTTGTGGTTCGGTAAAATTGTTTATACATATTATTTTCCCAATGCTTAAACCGGCAGTTGCAACAGCAACAGTACTTACCTTCTTAAATACATGGAATGAATTTGTTTCACCATTGTATTTCCTGAATACAACAGAAAAATGGCCTATGACATTATCTGTTTACAACTTCTTTGGAATGTACTTTAAAGATTGGAATCTGGTATGTGCAGATATTCTTCTGACAAGTTTACCGGTTCTCATTGTATATTTACTGGGACAGAAATATATCGTGTCCGGTATGACTGCAGGAGCAGTGAAAGGCTAAGAACGTATGGAACTGAAAAGATATATTAAGCAGTTATCGGATCAAATTGTACATGTATATTATTCTTTTGAGGAAGAATCTTCTTACAAAAGTAATTTGATTGCAAAAGATTTTTCCCCGGGACAGTATCATGAACAGATTTATTTAGAGAATATAGAGGGGATTAAATATTTGTACAAGGGAGCCTGTGTGTTAAAACAGAACAAGGCTTCCTTGTGCAAAAAAGATGTGTATAAATATGTAATAGATGGTGAGCCGGTTATTAAGAAAAAATTGACGGCAAACGGCGAAGTATCTTATATAGAAAATGCGCGTCAGGAGCCGGAACGTACATCTTATGAAGGACAGATTACGTTTCAGGTAGGTAAAGATGAATTGTTGCTTGGCTTGGGACAATACGAGGACGGAGTGTTTGATTATCGTAACCGTACAGAATATTTGTATGAATCCAATATGCGAATTGCGATTCCGTTCTTGATTACAACAGGACATTATGCAATTTTCATTGATTCCGAAAGTAATATGATTTTTAACAGTAACAATGAGGAAGTAACTTTTACCATTGATACAACAAAAGAGCTTTCCTATTATGTGATTTTAGGGGAAGATACGGATGATATATTAAAACAATTCCATTTGCTTACAGGAAAAGCTTCCATGATGCCAAGATGGATGTTTGGGTACATTCAGAGTAAGGAGCGTTATGATAATGCGCAGGAGCTTTTGGAAACAGCAAAGGAATTCCGTGACAGAAAAATCCCGATAGACTGTCTTGTACAGGACTGGTATACCTGGGAAGAAGGTCTGTGGGGCGAAAAGATATTTGACAAAAAGCGTTATCCTGATTTGCCGGGGACAGTAGAGGCACTTCATAATGACCATTTTAGATTTATGGTATCTGTATGGCCGAATATGAGTCCTGACGGAAAAAACTATGCAGAATTTGCGAAAGCGGGTAAACTCCTTCCGAATTCCAATGTATATGATGCTTTTGATGAAGAAGCGAGAGATTTGTATTTCAGACAATGCCAGGATGAGATTCTGGCAGCAGGAACAGATGCTTTCTGGTGTGATAATGCAGAACCGTTTTCTGACGCAGACTGGAGTGGTATCCATAAAAAACCGGAGAGCGAACGCTATCAGGTAGTTGTGGATGAATCCAAAAAGTCTATGGAATGGGAACGATTGAATTCCTATGGACTGTATCATGCAAAAGGAATGTATGATAATTGGCGTAAAACCATAAAAGATAAGCGTATGGTAAATCTGACGCGTTCGGGATATGCTTCCGGTCAACAATATGGAACGATTCTCTGGTCAGGAGACATTACAGCCAAATGGGAAACGATGCGTAAGCAAATCGTAGAAGGTATGAAAGCCGGACTTTGCGGTGTGTCTTACTGGACGTTGGATATTGGTGGATTCTTTGTAGTAAAAGATAAATATGAGAATCGCGGTTGCAATAATACAAGTACAGAACCGATTTGGTTCTGGGATGGAGATTACAATGATGGCGTAGAAGATATGGGCTATCGTGAACTGTATACACGTTGGATACAGTTTGGTGCGTTTCTTCCTATTTTCCGTTCCCATGGAACAGATACGCCGAGAGAACCTTGGCAGTTTGGTAACAAGGGTGATATGTTTTATGATGTTATCGTAAAATATATCCGTTTAAGATATCAGCTTATGCCGTATATTTATTCCCTGGCGGCAAAAGCACATAGTGATGCATATACGATGATGAGAAGTCTTGCCTTTGACTTTGCGGAGGATGCAGAAGCCTTGAATGTAGTAGATGAGTACATGTTTGGTGATGCCTTTTTAGTAGCACCTGTACTTGAACCGATGTATTACGAAGCGGATTCGAAGGTGCTTTCAGATGTAAAGAAAGTACGCAAAGTATATCTTCCAAAAGGAACAAAGTGGTATGACTTCTGGACGAATCAGGTATATGAAGGCGGACAGTATATAGAAGCGGAGACTGATATAGACAAGATGCCGATTTTTGTAAAAGCCGGAGCTATCATACCATTTTCTGCGGATATGGAATATGCGGACGAAAGAAATGGTGAAGTGAGCTTTATCAGAGTATATGAAGGTGCTGATGGAACATTTGAGTTATACAATGATTCCGGCGATGGCTATGCTTACGAAGAGGGAGAATTTAGTTTATTAACAATAAAATATTTTGATGATAAGAAAGAAATACTGTTTGAGAAACGAGTAGAAAACTACCCAATGCAAAAAACTGTGACCATTCAGCGTATTAAGCCGGATGCCACAGAAGAGTATATCCTAAGTATCCCATAAGGAAGGCTCCGGTGATTTATCACCGGAGTTTTCTGTTTCTTTTATTTCATTTGTAGCGAAAGATCTTGCAGATGGCAAGATGTGTATAAAATAAGGCAAGATTTATAGAGAAAAAGGAAAGAGAGTACATTAAGATATACGATAAGAAGTCGAATTAAGGATGGCGTATATTTGATGAAGAAAAAGATTTTGAAAAACAGAATTGTGACTAATCGAAGAGAATTGGCAATTGCTTTAACGGTATTTATATTTTTGAGTATGCTTGTATCAAAAAATTTACAGATTCAGGCAGGCGATGTATCGGAACAGTCGGAGGATATATCCATATCGGAAGAAAATATCCCGCCACTTCAGAATGCATTTTTGGCAGATTTTGATGAAGACTTTATTGTTGGAGCAGCTATCAATGGAGAAACCGTGGATGACCCTGTCAGAATGGAAGTAGTGACAAAGCATTTTAATGCCGTGACACTTGAAAATGAACTAAAACCGGATGCGATGTTTGGTTATAGCAACAGCGCATGTCCGGGGACAGAAATCGTGGAATTAAATGGTGAAGAACTGGAAGTTCCGATACTGGATTACTCCCGTGCGGAGCATATTCTTGATAAGATTTTAGAATGGAATCAGGTAAATCCGGAGAAACAGATTAAGGTAAGAGGACATGTACTTATCTGGCATTCCCAGACACCGGAATGGTTCTTTCATAAAGAATATGATAAGACACAGGATTATGTCGGTATAGAAGAAATGGATAAGCGTCAGGAATGGTATATTAAGACGGTGCTTACTCATTTTACGGGACCTGACAGCAAATATAACGGTATGTTTTATGGATGGGATGTAGTAAATGAAGCGGTCAGCGATACCGGCGGAAAGTACCGTAACGATGCAGAAGGTGGCGGAGACAGCTTGACAGACGATATCCATAATTCCAAGTCGAGTTGGTGGAAGATTTATCAAAGCAGTGACTACATTGTAAATGCATTCCGTTATGCAAATCAGTATGCACCTGCAGATGTAGAACTGTATTACAATGATTACAATGAATGTCAGCCATCGAAGGTAAAAGGTATTGTTAAATTGCTTGAAGATGTAAAAGCAGCTGAGGGAACGCGTATCGATGGAATGGGTATGCAGGGGCATTACCAGATGTATACACCGACTACGATGGATATTGAAAAAGCAGCAAAAAAGTATGCTGAAGTAGTAGATAAAGTACAGATTACGGAGCTGGATGTACGGGCAAGTGATGGCTTTGACGGCTCTGATGAAAAGTTTGCTAAAGAGATGGAAACACAGGCAAAACGATATAAAGGTCTGTATGTCAGCATGAAAAATATGAAACAGGCAGGAATATCTGTGAGCGGAATGACGGTATGGGGAGTATCGGATGCAGACTCCTGGCTTCGTGACCAGTCGGGTATTGGCGGTGGAAATACAGGTTCTACAATTCAGTATCCGTTATTGTTTGATGATGATTGTCAGCCGAAAGAAGCATTTTGGGCAATTGTGGAAGAAAGTGGCCTGGAATACGACTTGGATGCGGATGAAGATGCGAAGGATAAAGATACAAGCGAAGCAGATATAGAAAGTACACAATTAATGGATGAGGAGGCAAAGGGAGCTGATAATGTGACATTAGATAATGCTGAAAATAGAGAAGACAAAAACGGAATTTTCAACGTTATCATGATAGTTATATGGCTGGGCATTGTGGTAGCCATTACGATAATTCTCTTTGGTAAAAAGAAGAAATAGCAGTGTTGTAATTTGCGCAGAAAATGTGACCGTGCTATAATACGTTTGTGATTTGCACAGAGAGGATTTAGTATGGGAAACGGAATCAATGTATCAATTATATATGGTTTGATTGCGCTATTATCATTATTGCTTGC
>SVFS01000079.1 GCA_015056725.1 Lachnospiraceae bacterium
CATCTCTTACCGGACTTCCTTTAACATCATATTTTTTGAGTGATGGAGAAATTAAAAAAGTGCTAAGCCACAGGTTTTAATCCTTGGCTTAGCACTATATTTTTGTATTCAACTCCCAAAGTCAGGTTGTATACTTATAATAGAGTCTTTGTAAAAATTTGTCAACATAAAAATGTAAAATATTGATATTTTTCCAAATATAAGTTAAAGTAAAGATAACGGAGGATGAACGGTATGAACTTATATATTAAACAACATATTTTTACATGGGGAGACAAGTTCTCTATTTATGACGAAGCAGGCGTGGAAAGGTATTATGTCGAGGGTGAAATTTTTACCTGGGGTAAAAAGCTTCACCTGTACGACCTTACGGGAAATGAATTGGCGTTTATCGAGCAGGAGGTGCTGACCTTTTTGCCGAAGTACCATATTTCCAGAAACGGTACACATATTGCAGAGGTAGTAAAGGAATTTACGTTTTTTAAGCATGAGTACACGGTAAACGGCCTTGGTTGGCAGGTACATGGCGATTTCTGGGACCACGAGTACGAGATCACGGACGGCAGCCGGACCATTGCGGCGGTATCCAAGGAATGGATGACCTGGGGCGATGCGTACGAGATTCGCTTTGGAAGCGGCGTGGACGAAGTGGCTGCACTGGCGGTGGTGCTGGTGATTGACGCATGCATTGAAGCGGAGAGGAAGTAAAAAAATGTTAGAGTGTACAAAAGCGGATTGGAAATTATTCAGAGAAAAAGTACCCGGTTGGCAGGAAGCATATATGGCCAGATTGAATAAAGAATACATAGAACTTTTACAAGGCGACGGAAATGCTGCTGACAAATTCTGGGCACTGGAAAAACGCATTAAGGAAGATAGGAAAAGCCCGGGGGTTATTATGGAGATGCGTAGGTCAACTATGGCGTTAAATTTGCTGAGACTTTTGCAGGACGGAGCGATATGTGAAGAGGATTTGCAAGGGTTTAGCGAGGATGTGAGAGATGCGGTTATTGAGATGTGGAAGAGATGGCGGGAGTGATCTGACAGCAGTGTGGTTGGATTCTAAAAAAGAATATGATGTGTAGTGGAGCCTGTGGGTGCTTTTGTGGTGCTCGCAGGTCTTTTTTGTGCGTAGTTGCAAGAAGTATAAAAAAGTTGCGATTATGAGATAAATAAATACAAAAGTTGCTAATAAATTATTCGAGTTGCAAATATGGGCAGAAATGTTGAAAAAAATGCAACAAGTGGTATTATAGAGATATGAAAAGCAACAGCTTTTAGAGAAATAATTCTGGAAGGAGAATTTCAAATGTCAAAGGAAAATGAAATTGCTTTTTTATGCAAAAGGTTAAAGGAACTTCGAGAAAAAAATAATTGTACAATGGATGAAATGGCACAGAAGTTGGCTGTTAATGGTATTGCGCCTAATAAATCATCTATTTCAAGAGTGGAAGCAGGAAAGACAAGTGAAAAAACTTTAATTGAAACTGCAAGAAAATATTGTGAAGCATTTGGTATGTCAGAAGAACAGACAAACCAATTCTTACGAGGAGAAAGAATCGCAGTTCCGGACACATCTGCGTTATTAAAAAATTCACAGCTTATTGATGAACTGAACAAAGAATACAGCAAGGTAATTATTCCAAAAGTTGTTGTAGATGAATTGGATAATATCAAAAATAAAAATTCTGGACCGTTGGGCAGAAAGGCATGGGAAGTGATACGTGGAATCAGCTACGGAGATAGGACGATTCTTATGGATTACACTGGAGACAGCGATGAAGAAAATGAAGATTGCAAGATAATCTTCATTGCTCAGGAAGCATCGAACATATACCACTGTAAAGTAGATATAATTACAGAAGATACGGATTATTCCGCATATTTAAAAGGAAATGAATCAGTAGCAGCGTTGCACTTAAGAGAGTACATGGCTACAAAGCAAGAACTTATCAATATGTCAAAGATCTCAAAAATTGATGCATATTATGCTGATTCATATGAGAAATGTGAGGTGCCGAATGCAGAAGAAATAAATGCGTATTTGCCAGATGGAAATACTTTGATTATATCTGCGGTAAGAAATCGAAAGGCAACGTTTGAACAGAGGAAAGCGAAAATAGAATGGCTTATTTCTCATGGCGCAGATAAGAATAAGAGAGATTGTAGTAGAAGATATTTTCCTCCAATTTCACATGCAGTGCAAATGGGGGATTATGATATGTTTCTATTCCTGTTGAAAGACTGTGAAGTAAATCCAAATGTGGGCAGCAGAAATCCATTTGACGCGGGTAAAGTACGCCAAAAGAATGAGGGGAATATGCCACTGATGATTGCTGCATGGGAAGGAAAAAAAGACTTTGTAATCGCTTTGTGTGAAGATACAAGAACCAGTATCAATCAACAGGATGCCAATGGTTTTACCGCACTTATGAAAGCGTGTATGAATGGTCATTTTGCCAACGATAGAGACAAACGCACATGGGATATTAGGAAAATCCTAATAGATGCAGGTGCAGATCAGAGAATCGTTGATATAGATGGTAAAACGGCAGCAGACTGGGTAAATGAATATCATGACTCAGGTCCGACAAGAAAGCAGTTTAAGCGTGGGAACGGAAATAATAAAGGCGGCCGTGAACAAAAGAGAGGGCAAAGATGGTAAATCGTGTATGTATTTCAATAAATAATAGATGTAACCTGAACTGTAAATACTGCCATTTTCACGAAAAAAAGGATTCTATTAAGACAGATGAAATGGATGTTGTTGCAATTCTGGATAACATTAGGGAGTACATAGAAAACAATGGTATTGATGTATTTAAAATAGGATTTGTCGGAAATGGTGAACCATTGTTGGAATATGATTTTCTGAAAGAATACATATTGCATATTTCTGATTATCTTGCTGATGGACGTATTGCGGCATATTCCATCACAAATGGATTGCTCGTGGATGAATCCAAATTACAGTTCTTTAAGGAGCATAATGTTAATCTTGGTTTCTCCATTGATGGCATTTCATCAATTCATGATACGTACAGGTGTAATACACATGCCAAAGTAATGGAAAAAATTGAATTATACCGGAAAGTTAATAGTAAATATCCGTCCATGAATTGTACTGTAGGCAAAGAAATATTGGAAAAAGCAGACGACACAATCGAATTTTTTCAACAGTTTAACACCAGAGTGACTTTTTCAAGGATGATTGGTCAGTATGGGATTACATTGAATGAGTTTAATGAATTTTTGAAGAAAGCGATTCAAAAGCTAAATGTAAGAACTGGTGGATATGATTGTACAATGTATGGAGGCTTGTGTGGTGCCGGTATGAATAATTTTTTCTATGCAAACGGAAAAATATATCTTTGCGGGAATTGCATAGACCTACCGGCATTAGGTGTGAGCAGTATGCCCATACATGAATTAGAAAAGGTATCGTTGGTGTTCGACAGAACACAGTGTTATAAGGAGACATTATGCGAATAGGTTTATATGGGCTTCCTACAGCAGGGAAAACTTTCATATTAGACGCTGTTAGAAATTTTGAGGTGCTGGCAGGTAGTTCTTTGTTAAAGACGTTGACACCGGATTTTCATACGATGACGGTTGAAGAGAAAACGCATGTTAGAAAACAGTTAGCGGAGCAACTTAGGGATAAAGATAATTTTATCATGGATGGGCATTATTCATTTGGCGATGAAGTTGTGTTTACTGATGAGGATGGAGAACTTTACGATATATTTTTATATTTATATGTAGATCCGGCTATTCTTAAAAAGAGAATGGAAGATTCGGTAAGAAATAGGAAATATCTTGCCTTTGACATTGAAAAGTGGCAGACGTTTGAAGTGGAAGCTCTTCGCCGGTATTGTCATGAACATAATAAGGATTTCTATGTTCTGGACAATCCGGAAAAAGGTTATTTTCCGGATGTAAGTATTGTTTTGAAATTTATTGATAGTTTGGCGGCAGGATATAGTTGTGTATCATACGCGAGAAAATGTGCGGAAAATATTTTGAAGAATACAGTAGCCAGAATGGTATGTTTGGCGGACGGTGATAAGACATTGACAATCGAAGATAGTAGTGCAGTTTGGGGATACAAGACACATATATTTGATGGCAACTTCTATACAGGATTTCAGGCGTGGAGGCATAACAGGGAAATGACGGATTTTTTGCGTTTCATTGATTGGACATGTCAGCCATTTGAAAAGCTGGGAATACATTTTAACTGTTCCATTTTAGAACGGATTAAAGTACCGTGTTTTATATTAACGGCGGGGCAGTATGGTATATGGAAAGAAATTGCAAACGAACTTAAAATGCCGATGTATTGTGGTGAGCAGATGTCAGCAGAGACAAAATACTTTATTGCAAAATTTCTTCAAGAGCAAGGCATTAGAATTATTGCATATGGAGATAGTATGAATGACTACTATATGTTGAGACGGGCAGATGAAGGATATTTGATTGCTAAAGCAGATGGTACATTAAGCCGTTCTTTAAAATATATGGACACGGAGGGGATAACTATTGTTTGAGGTTAATAAGACTGATAGAATAAATGAGTTGATTTCGATAACAAAGTCAGCTTCTGGAATTTCTGGTCCTGAACTTGCAATGGCACATATGGAACTGGGAAAGTATCTGGCACAATGTTTTCCTGAAATGACTCCGGAAGACACAACGGTGGTGGCAATGCATAGAGGCGGGATATTCTTTGCAGAAGGAATATATTTTTATCTGGGATGCAAATTTCAGATGTATGATCCTAAAAAGGATGAGTTTGTTAGACCTGAAACGAAGAATGTAATCATCGTTGATTCAGTTATAAATACTGGGCATACGATAAAAAAGATTTTGCAACCGGACATGTTGATTGCAAGTTGTGTTGTAAATGAACAAGCGGTGAAATTTTTTGGAGATCAACTCTATACAATAAGGGTGTCGAAAAATTCCTTTGTAGGGGCAAATATAAATAAACAAAAAGGTGGGGTAGGACCAGATACAACAATGCGACTATTCAATCAGATATAAGGAAGTAAGACTTGACGTATATTGTCGAGTCTTATTTTTTGATTTGTTGCAAATCCTTTAAAAAAGTTGCAAAAAAGATGTCTTCGTAGCTTCAAGTTGCAGTTGTTGTTGCAAAGTTGCATTAACGGTTGCAGAATACTTGTTAGTTGCAACATAGTTGTAATGGGTTGCAAGAAAGGTCAAAACTATTGAATAAAATGCAACAACTGATATAATGAAATCACAAAGCAACAGAACACACCAAACAAGGAGGATACGGATATGAAGGCACAGAGAATTGAAGAACTTATGGCAGGTATGAAGAGTTTTAAAAAAGAAGGTTATCACAAGAACGAATTACTTAGTGAAATGTTTGCACTGCAGCAGGATATCGTGGAACCTACTTTCAGTGGAGAACATGCAGCAACAGCTGAATTGAAAATCTGGGATGTTGAGAAACATCTGGAACAACTCAATGAAGAATGCGGTCATGTGGCTGATGAAGAACTCCAGAGATTTATGGAAAGCAGTAAAACCTTTTGTAATCTGATTAAGGCAGAAATTTCCGGTAACAGAGGTGAGTACAAAGCATTCAAGACTCTTGAATATCTCCAATCTCGGAACAGGGTGATGCGAAATGTGGAACTAAGTAACGGGGAAACACGAACAGAGATTGATGCGCTGGTAATTACACCGAAGTGTTTAACCATCGTTGAAGTTAAGAATACATCAAAGAATATTTTGATTGATGAAGAGGGGAATTACTACAGAACCGGCGAATTTCTTAAGTGGGATTGCAACATTGCTGAGAAGATGGCAATAAAAGAAGAACTGCTCAGAAAAGTTCTTGAAGCTGCTGGATACGGACATATCCGCATTAGAAGCGTTGTAGTATTTACGAATAACAGAATTGAAGTGCAGAATAAATTCGCACAGATCAGAACCTGTTTTGTAAATCATCTGGCGTATATAATTGACGGTTTTAGATTGGATGAGACTATTACAGTGAATGACATGGACTGCATCCACGATGCTATAGAGAATGCTATGTGTCAGGAAGCATACTCATTTGAATTTGACGCCCGTCAATATCAAGCAGATTTCGCAAACTTACTTGCAACGCTTGAGTTTGCAAAAGCGAAAGCTGAAGCCGAAGAACAGGAAGAGATGGTTTTTGAATATGAACAGCATCATGAGCGAGTAAGCTACCAGACTCACAATAAAGTAAGGAAGGTTACTTTTGTCGATGTAATGAAAACATTATTTACATCTAAGCAGGTCAGATATGCTGGAAGTACAGCGGCAGCGATTGCGATTACGGTAGTAACTGGAGTTATTGCTGCAAACACGGTTAATAAAGGAGGATTATAAGAATGAAGATTGGAATTTTGAAGAAGGGCGACAAAGTATTAACCATTACTGCGGAATTTATTGCAGTACAGAGAAAGAACGGGGAAGTGGATATTATCCCTATGATTAAGGATGAAATGGGGCTGAGGGTTGATATTGAAGGCATTGTTACTATTGGATATGGCGAAAACATCGTAGAGGTATCCACCGGCGATGTTGTGGTTACTACATTTTAAGGGAGGGAACGGACGATGGCAGGGAAGAAAGATAAATCAGTGGTAGCAGTAATTTCAGGATTAACTGATAGCCAGGCTGCAAGGATATCTGCAGATATTATGAAATCAAAACAGAGGAATGCACCAAACGGAAGAGGTACGGTGGCATCCGGATTTACATCAAGTGTTGGTTCATTACTCCAGAAGGGCACAAAAAGAATAGGGGGTTAAGCAATGGCAAAGAATAGATCATCAGTACATACGAAAGCACAGAGAGCTGGCAGGGAGAGAGACGGAAACAGATGTCAGATTTGTGGTTCTAAGAATCATGTGGAAGGACATCATAGTGTAGACCATCAGTTTGGCGGTGCGGCAAATGTTGATAATATTATTGCATTGTGTCATAAGCATCACGATGATGTGCACAAGGGTAATATTGATATTTTTAAAATTTAGGAGGATACTAACATGGCAATTAAAGCAATTATAAGAATTGACGAAGACAGATGGGCAAAGCATCCATACGGAGTGGAGTTTGATGATCCGGAATGTGACAGCCGATATGGCAGGAATGGACTTGATAAACGTAATGAATGCTACGAAATAATCGAACATGCAAGAAATGCTGGATTTGATATTGATTTATATGTTGAAGAATATCTGTATTAACAATGAAAAAAGCTAAAAGCAAAGGAGGCTCCATTTATGAAACTTTCAAACAAAACTCATATAACCTGTCCTAAGTGTGGTATAGAAGCTCATGGACTGAGCGATATCAGTGACCGTTTCGGCTATTTTATCGAGGACGAAGAAGTACAGCCGTATGTTACTTGTAAGGCCTGTCGCAGTCCAATCAGTTTTTGGAAGAGACAGCGAAAAGCTCCTGTATCTGCGGAAACAACTTGGGCAAGTGCTGCGGCATGGGCAAGGAAAATACATATTTCGGAAGAGCAATTTAATGAATATTTGATCGATATGAGATATATGGAATTTTCGTTTCATCCTGGAAAGGATAGGAAACAATTTGTTGTTACCGATAAGGGAAGCGTACATAGCGCAGAGACGCATTCAACTTTTGGGAAAAAGATTTTGTGGGATTACGACACATTCCGGAATGTGATAAAGCTGAGATGCAGTATGGCTGAGGTGCATCCATGTTGTCCACGATGCAAAGCTTATTTGGACGAGGATCCGGAATATGAACATTTAGCTTTGACTTATACTTGCAGTAAATGTGGATATGTGTCTGATACCAGAGAGATGAATGTTACATTTGATATATAAACTTAACTTGAATGGGGCTGCAAGCGCAGCCCCTGTATTTTTATTATAATACCCACTACAATATTTGGTCGGTATCGGACGGAATGTATTGTACGACATCTTCAATTCTACAATTAAGGATTCTACATAAGTCATTGAGTGTTGTTGTATTCATAGGTTTATTTTTGCGAAGTTTATTAATAATGGCACTGGAAATATGATGTTTAGTGATTAAGGTATATGTTGTTTCTGGTGAATTTTTTAGCGTTTCCCAAAACGGACTATAATCAATCATATCCGTGCCTCCTTTATTTCATAGTTTAAGAATATATTATAGTCTTATACTTGACTATGGTTAGGAAAGTGACTATAATAAAGGAACGGTAAAGAAAGCTTTTATGGGATTTGGACTCTTCAAGTCCCATATTTTGTAGTAAAAAACGTCACGTAAATCCGACTTGACCGTTATATACATAAAGGGGAGTCGGCTAGATTGGAGGGACAAGATGATGAACAACAAAAATGATAAGCTAAAGCGGTGTCTGATAGAGGCAATGGAAGCGGATGTTACAAAATTAAAAGAGCAAGCAGAGTCGAGTGAACCACATGTTTTTTCAGAAGAGTTCGAAGCAAAAATGCAGGCAATTATTGATGGCGTGGAAAAAAAGTCAAAACACTTAGCTATGAGGAGAATTGCAATTGCAACAGTAGCCGCATTAGTACTGGTGGTCGGAGGCCTTGGTATAAGTACAAGTAATGCTAACGCTTCGAAAACTGTGGTGGACATAGTGGCTTGGATAAAAGAATATTTTAATTTCGAAAATGGTAGTGAGAATAAAGAAGAGGTGGCTATATCTTTTGATGAGGCTCAAATGTCATATATCCCAGAAGGGTTTACTAAAAGCGGAGAACAAATTTTGTTCAATTCTGTAACATACAAGTACACTAATTCCCAAAGAATGTATTTTAATATTAAGGTGATGTTGGGGTCAAAAGAGTTTTAGAAACTCCTTGACCTTCCATATAGTACCTTGAAAATTTTACACAAATATATTTAGTGATGATATTGTTGACATTTGCAGGCTATATCAGATGATTAATTGCC
>SVFS01000080.1 GCA_015056725.1 Lachnospiraceae bacterium
GCATCACAGAACTCCTGGTCTGTACATGCAACATCAGGTACATATGCTTTAATCCATGATAATGCTGTATTCATAATCTTCTCCTCCCTTAGAACTGTTTCAAGAATCTGACATCGTTTTCATATAAGAGTCTCATGTCATCGATTTCATATTTTAATAAGGAAATACGTTCAAGACCCATACCGAAAGCAAATCCTGTATATTCATCCGGGTTAATTCCACTCATTCTAAGTACATCAGGGTGAACCATACCACAGCCTAAAATTTCAATCCAGCCTTCACCTTTACAGAAACGACAACCACTACCGCCACATTTAAAGCAGCTTACATCCATTTCAGCAGATGGTTCTGTAAACGGGAAATGATGTGGTCTGAATTTTACTTTTGTTCCTTCACCGAACAATTCTTTTGCAAATTCCTGTAATGTTCCTTTTAAGTCAGCAAATGTAATGTTTTTATCTACTACCATACCTTCAATCTGATGGAAGGATGGAGAATGTGTAGCATCTACTTCGTCTGCTCTAAATACACGTCCAGGAGAAAGCATTCTGATAGGAAGATTTCCTTTTTCCATTACACGTACCTGACATGGAGAAGTCTGTGTACGAAGAAGAATATCTCCATTGATATAGAAAGTGTCCTGTTCATCTTTTGCAGGATGATCTGCAGGAATATTCAGTGCTTCAAAGTTATAGTAATCCTTTTCGATTTCGGGACCTTCTACTACTTCATATCCCATACCGATAAAGATACGTTCTACTTCTTCTTTTACAATAAAGTTAGGATGACGATGACCTACCATGTTTTTCTTGGATGGAAGTGTTACGTCAATGACTTCTGCTTTTAATGCTGCTTCACGGATTTCTTTTTCCATCTGTGTTTTTGCACTTTCAAGAGCTGCTTCGATTTCTGCTCTTGTTTCATTTACCATCTGACCAACCTTTGGTCTGTCTTCCGGTGCTACATCCTTCATGCTCTTAAGTACAGCTGTTAATTCTCCTTTTTTACCAAGAACGTTTACACGCACGTCATTTAATGCATCTAATGTTGTTGATTCATTAATCTGTTTCAGTGCTTCTGCTTTGATTTGATTCAGCTTTTCTTTCATTGTCTTTCTCCTTTTATTGTTCCAACATGCTCCTTTGGATTGTCCTCGATTTGCTTTGCAAATCGGGACATTAAAAAATCCCTTGTAGAATCACTTCTACAAGGGACGAAATATATCGCGGTACCACCCTAATTCCTGCAAAACACAGGCTCTCATTATAGACGTAACGTGTCCTAACGTTTTCTGCTAATAATTATATGTATGTACATTCAAACAGAATATCACAAAACGTTCACAGAAACTGCTCGGGCGTGAATATAAATCTTATCTGAACTTAAGGAAGCTTTCAGCCGATGACTCCCTCTCTCTGAAAGAATGATAACATCTTTGTGCGCCGTCAATGCATTTAATATTTAACTCAATTACACATTTTAGTAAGTTTTATACGGATTGTCAACCGAAATATTTAATTCATAGTATTATCTACCGTAATTTACAGGTGGATGTAAGTCCCATTCCGGAAAACAACTTGCAAAACCTTCCAGATTCTGTGTCAGTATTACTTTTTCCATCTGTTTCATTTCTAAATCAGCTTCACCAAATAATGCTTCTAATTCATCGAATTCATTTAAATTAATATCCATTTGTCTTCCTCCTTATGCAATAATATCCCTTGCCGGATTCACGTCAAAGTTATATACACATGTCTTTGCATCGCTCCATTCGCAAAGAGTCTGATAAATTTTATCTTTTCCGTTTGTAATCTTATCAGCATATTCTTTAAGAACTTTGTCCTGTTCACTTTGAACAGCTTTTTTAGCAGAAGGAATCTGTAAGCCAAATATTGCTGTCAGAATCAAAGATGCAAGTCCAACCGGTCCGATTGCAAAGAACAATACTACAGCAAGTACAGCAAACACACCAGCTGTAATTGCTTTTTTCTTTGGTTTTGCATAATCAATCTGATTTAATCTCTGTGCTTTTAAACCTTCCATATGCTGTTCATATGTAGAATATAATTCATTTGAATTAGAGCCATCATATGTCATTCCTGTCCAGCCATCCATAGACAACGTAATATATTCCGGGAATGCCGAACGTTTTTCACTGACATAAGATTTAAATCCTTTTTTCAGATATGGTTTCAAGAAAGAAACCGCCGTTCTCTTCTGGGAGATTACTGTATCTGATTTACTGAGACAGTTCATCATCTGTTCTACAAGATTCAACTTATGCTGAATATTCTTTTCATCCATAAGACGAACTGCTTCTGCTGCTTTTTCCACATCACCGTTACACATCTTAACTGCGTTATGGTATCTCTCTTCGTTACGTAATGTCATTTCTTCATCATCATATTTGCTGATAAGATCAATCAGATTTTTATCAATTTTCTGTTTTAAAATTTCCTGATCTACTTCTGCATTTACGATTCCGTCAAAATTATCATAAATATTATCTAATGAATTCAGACGTCCTATATAGGCATCAATTAACGGGAATTCAGCTGCAAGTTCACTCAAGTTTGGATATTTCTGTCTTGTACCAACATTGAATGTCTCATAGTAATTAATCCATGCATTTTCCAAAGTATTTTCAAATTCTGTATTTCCTGCACGTACTTCTGCCATCCATTTATTAATATAATCATCACAGATATGCTTTTTATCCGGTCCGAAAATTCCGTTTACATATGCATCAATATATGCAAAGCCACTTTCAGAGAAATTATTTCCATTCTGCTTTGAGAAATAAATAGATAACCATTCATAACAAGTATCTGTACGATTATTACGTCTACAGATAAGCGCCATAACAAGCGCTGTCTTTTCTTCATCTCTGCGCATCGCTTCACTGATTGCCCGCTGTGCCAAATCCTGGTCATTGCTAATCCATGCCGATACCGCTACAAGACACGGTGCCAGCCAATATCTCGGTGTAGTCAGCATTAATTCTTCAGATACATTTGCAATCGTTGTCTTTCTAACAAGTGCAGAGTCTGTTGCCTGAAGTACACCGAGCATGGAATCACGAACAATTTTGTAATTCCCAAAGTTTTGTTCGATTTCCTGTCGTACTCTTACGAGCTCTGTTGTTGCCTGTTGAACAGCTGCTCTTCTTGCCTGTTCTTTCATCATTCTTTCAAAATCAGCTGCTAACTGCTCAATACGGCGATTTGCCTCTTCTACTTCTCTGCTTACTGCAATTACGTTATTATTTACCTGATTTATATTATTATTTAATTGCGAAACTTGTCTGGCCAAATGGTCTATATTCGCTTGGGTTGCTTCTGCCATAATTCATATCTCCTTTGTAATTCATTATATAGTGCCGTTACTTGCTGCTTTGTATGCCTGCACTTTAGACTGATAAGCCGCCATAAATTTTGCTTTGTAATTTGCATCCTTCATGCTTTCGATAATTTCGCGGACTGCACATATGTATTGCTCATAAAAATATTTTGTTTTCCCCTGTAAATAGAAACTGTTATCGGAAAACGGAGAATCCGGATTTGTTTCTATTCCCTTAAGTAATGCAAAACATGTCTTCGGAATGGAACAATGCTCTGCAAGCTCTTTATATAGTTCCACAAGCTCCCGATCCAGAAAATCCGCCGAAGTTCTGTTTGCTATAAAATAAGGACAAACCTTATCAATCATCTGACACAAATCATCTGCCTCTTCATTACTTTGCATGTTTTTGGCAAATAGTGTAATGATTTCTTTTTCGAAATTAATTAATCTGACTGCTGATGCTGAAATGAGCTTTTGTAAATCGAGAACTTCTTCATATTCCAGCGCAACTTCATCTGCCTGACGGAAAAAGCTACGCATAGAGCCATCTCTTTTCTCGTAAAACTCATCATAAAATGCCATCATATATAATGCTGTCACATTATCCATGGAAATATTTAAAATATCCATGGAATAATGCTTTGCCTTGTCAAATTGTCCTGACTGGAAAAATCCAAGAGCATTTTGTTTACAAAAAACAACTTTTCCGTTTTTATTTAACGTTGCTCTCGAATAGGTTTGTCTGCTTCCGCATTGGTTACAGTGTAAAACTCTTGTTTTTGCATCAAAAATAACATTTGTGCTTCCGCATCCATGACAAGTTAATCCTGCCGCATCCATCAATATCCCCTCCGAATTATCTGATTGTATTGGCAGTACTGTTTCTTCTGTTCCAAATGCTTTCTGCCTGTTCTATTTTTGTAGCAGCTCCCTGTATGTCACCTGCAAGTGCTAACTGCTCTGTTGCATAAAGAAGCTGTAATATGTTTTCTTCTTCGTATGCGAATGCAGTCTGTGACATATTCGAACTGTAATCTACCTTTTCTTTTAATGCATATACTTTTGCTTTCAGTTGCTGATCTGTTATGATTCCTAATAATTTCCCAAGCTGAATGGAAATGTTGCGGACCTGGGATGTTTTCTGTACTGATACTTCTGCCTGAGTTTTAATTCTCTCTACATTTTTCCCTGCAGCAGACATCTCGAGAACATAAGCAACTATGAGAATCAAATTGATTATTACTAAAACTTTGCCATACTCACCATCGAGTTTAATTGCAAAATAACTATTCACACAAACTGATAACACCAGATAAATAATAGAATATACTTCTAAAACACCTACAGCCTCTGTTGTATTTCTATCTTTAACTGAATTAGTCACATATTGCATAATGATAACTAAAATGAAAGAAATAAGGCCAAATGCAAGTGCTCCCCAGAAATAGAAACCGGCATCATCGAAATCGGCTAGAATGCATACAACAGCAGTCCATAATATACCAACAAGGCCTAACGCAAGAAAACGACTGCTACTAAATGATTTATTATTCATTGTTTCTTCCTCCTTACACTTTTGTTCCGCATTCAAGACAGAATTTAGCACCAGCCGGAAGTTCTTTGCCGCATCCCGGACATACTGTTGCCAGTTTTTGACCGCAGTTTAGGCAGAATTTTGCACCTTCCACCAATTCCTGTCCACATGCCGGACAAACTGGTACAGCTTTTTGCTGCTGTAAACGTTCTCCACAGCTCAAACAGAACTTTGCTCCTGCCGGATTTGAAGTATTGCAAGCATTACAAATCGCAACAGGTTCTACACTGCTCTGTACCGGCTGCATCTGTGGTGTCTGCATATTTCCCATTGCATTCTGTGCAATTGTATTCATACCGTTTCCGAATGCTCCACCAATACCGGCTCCCATACCGAGTCCAATACCTGCTCCCATAAAGGTAGATGACATACCTTCGTTTTCTGCCGCAGCCTGCATAACGTCAAACTGCTGTTCCTGCTGATAGGTATATCCTTCACGTGCACGTTTTCTTGCAAGTGCTTCCGATTCAATATCCATAGCAACTGCATTACCTTCTGCACGAAGTCTTGCCTGTTTTTTCTCAATTTTAAGTTGGTTGATTGCTTCTAAATCTTCATCCGGTGCATTGATGCTGTGGAAAGAGAAATTATCAAGTGTCAAACCAAAATCATTAAAATGAGGAACTAATTCCTGACAGATAATTTCTGAAAACTCACGTAAATATGCACTAATCTTTAAGATACCGATATTTTTGCGAATCATATTCTGTGCAAGTAAATCAGGAACATATTCCAAAATTTTTGCACGCATAAAATCAACTAATTCTTCTCTTGTATAGTCAGCTCTGGTTCCCACAACTTTTTTCAGGAATTTCATAACCTGTACGGATGAAATAGAACTGTCAACCTGTTCAATATGTACTCCAAAAAGACCAAATGCACGTACATGTACATTCACTTCTTCTTCCGGATCCATTACTACAACAGGAGCTTTTGTTCCCCAATTAAGCTCATTCATATAAGTTGTATTAATGAAATATACGGTACTGTGGAATGCGGATTCTCCTCCTGTAAGAGAATGCTTTATATTTCTAAATGGTGCAAAACGACTATCTCCCGTCTCCAGCTTAATCTTGCATGGACCTGTAAATACAGATAATTGTGCCTGACCG
Organism: Lachnospiraceae bacterium; assembly: GCA_015056725.1. Taxonomy (GTDB): domain Bacteria; phylum Bacillota; class Clostridia; order Lachnospirales; family Lachnospiraceae; genus 1XD8-76. Next base: position 6,049 of record SVFS01000080.1, read on the forward strand.
CTTCCGTCTGCTTCCACAGAAGATCCTGCAGACATATTATTTGTAAAAACTGCCATCTGAGATGGTCCGACAATCAAATAAGAACCATTTGGAAAATCTTCATATTCGAATTTATGTGCAATGATACTTGCTTCTCTGTCAGATTCCGGCTCCCACTTAATTACGTCAACTGAAAAAGAACCTAAAATACCTTTATGCTCCTTTTCCTTTGGATTATCACTATGAAACAATGCCATACCCTTTTCCTCCTTTATACATTGTGTCTTATGACATACATTCTTGCAAATTATATCATATTTTGACAAAATATTCATCCAATATTGTTAATTTTTGCACCAATTAGTAATATATACATACTAAAGTACATCCAAATCAAAACGACAACAATTGTTGTCAGAGAGCCATACCCTTCAAAACCACCAAAACACTTAATATATAACGAAAATCCCCAGGAAAAAAATGTCCACGAAACAGCCGATAACAAAGCTCCCGGAAGCTGTTTTCCAACTCCCGTTTTCTTATTTGGAACATAAGCATATATTAATGCGAAGAAAAGTGTAAGAATCAACCACAATACAAAACGATATTTCATCACCACACGCAGAAAGACAAGTGATATTACAACTGCCGAAAGAAGAATGACCGTATAAATTCCTGCTATAAAACGTATCAAAAAATAATTTCTATGCTCTTTCACCTCATTCATTACATTCAGTCCACGCATAAGTGCTAACATCCCTTTTCCTGCCAGCCATATCGTTACTGCAATTGCCAATGATACCGCTTTTATAGAAGAAGAATAAACATCCGAAATAAGCGTAATAAAAAAATCACCGATTACATTTGGTGCCACAATTCTAACAGCTTTTAATAATTCAGACTCTGTTATATTTGTAATAGATACGATTGCACAAAGTATATATAACGTTGGTATGAGTGATACAAACAAAAAAAATGCCGCTCCTGCTGCAAAAGTACTCACATTCTTGTGATTCAAATCCGTTATGAAATCTTTCAAAAAATAGTATAATTTTGTAATTTGTGTTTTCATTTCACATAGCTTCCCTTGTAATAGGTCTGTAATATTTCTATATAATTATTTCCTGCCTGTGCCATATATTTTGCACCATTTTGACTCATTCCTATACCGTGACCAAACCCTCCTCCTATAATTTCATATCCTGTTAAATATCCCTTTTTATTATGCTTGCAGGATATTGTCAAAAAGGAGCTTGGCAAAAGCTCCCCTGTATCATATGTCTTTCCGTTTTTCAAGATAACATTTCCACCTTGCGATAGTACAAAACGGATATTGTACTCTCCCAGGATTTGAAACGAACCCTTTTCACATACCATTTCCATACATTCTGCCGCACCGCCATTTTCTCTGCATATAATTTTGATATCTTTTATCTTTCCATAATTCTTATCGCATAAATTTCTCTCCATACACTTATCATATAAGTCATCACTTGCTGCTTTCGTTTCATACGTCCATCTGTAGAACGGCTCATTTTTTTCCAAATGACTATCTATCGTATTACTAATAAATGCCCTGAATTCTTTTTCGACCTCTTCACTTCCTGTCTTGTCCTTTTTGGAAATAGCATCTATATCCCACACATGACATGTAGCACTTTTTCCGCAGGACGTTGAATAGTAATAGCATTCTTCTAATTGCCGGTCGCTCCCATAAAGCAACTCAGATTTTGTTTCTTCTACAGCACGGTCTGTTTTTTCGCTCCGTTCCTGATACATATACACCTGACTGGATATACTATCATCCACTATTGCATTATAGTTAGGGTAAGCCGGCTCTGCTTTTTTCATCATGGCATATGTTCTTGCACATACTGCCTGTGCTTTCAATGCCTCCATCGGAAATCCGGCGGACATTTCTCCCGGAAGTACTCCTTTCACATAAGTCTCCAAAGATAATTCGTTAACAAGAATCAATCCCTCTTCTTCTTTTTGAATTTCTAAAACGCCTTCATAAACCGGATTTCCATACATTTTATTTATAGACAAAACCTTTATCCCTTCTTCAAACGAGCTCATTTTGCTGATACGAATCTTGTCCGTTTTTTGAAAATAAGGACTTGATTCTGTAATATGTAATGTTTCTTTACGATGCTCAAGTATAATTTCATCATGATAGACATTTCCCTGATCATTTAATAAAAGTACCCTGATGTTACTATCTGTTTTAGCAGGAAGCATCGTATTTCTTGTCATTGTTTCTTCTGATTCAGTTTCTGTTACATTCTCCGTATTATCTTTCGCAGTATTTTCTGTATTATTTTCTCTTTTGTATGTTTCTTCCGTTTTTATTTCATCTGCTTTTGCCTTTTCCATAGTATTTTCTTGTATTTGAGTTTCTTCCGTTTCTTTCGTTACTGTTAAACTTCCTACACTGCTATAACTATAGTATGCTTCCTCTAATTTCCCATAGCAAAACAAAAACCAAATCAATATGATAATGAACCAAATAATGATATATGTTGTAATCCGTCTCTTTTCCATACATCATTTTATTCTTCTTATATCTTGAATATCACTTTCTTTTGATCACGAACATTATATATCTCTTTTTCTGCAATAAAAAAAGTGGCTTTTAGCCACTTTTTTATCCCCAAAATGCCGAAACCTGCAAGTTGACGCCTAGCTGCTGCTAGGTGGGCAACCGCAATTACACTTCTGCCTTCCACTGCTTAAGCTTTCGCCCGGAGGCCTGACATCCATGCAATAATATAGGAATCCCGTTTAAGAAAATGTAGGTTCAAAATAGCAGGATTTAATCGAACATTTCAGGTTAATTCTATTATATCCA
>SVFS01000081.1 GCA_015056725.1 Lachnospiraceae bacterium
AATTCTGCCGCTTCTGTTATGCTTTCGCGGAAAACAAGGATGCTGTCAAACAATTGCTTATGAGAGGGTGTCCGGATTGCATCGATATCGGCTGTAGAGCTAATAACATCCAGCTGGAATTTGCAATCTTCCAACAGGGAATGCGTTACGTCATCAAACGGAAGCGCGGAAAGTGTGTCTGTGATTCTTGTGATTTCGTCAGCAAGGTAAGCATAAGGATACTCCTTGTTGCTGGTCAGTATGGAAGCTGCAGCAGTTCCTTTTTCAACTGCAGTTTGGAGCAGTTGTTTGGCATTCTCCCGCATATCGGAGAAAATGAGCGAAACCAGTTCTTTATAAAATGCCACAAGCTTGTCTACTTTTACTTCCGCTTCCTTAGCAAAGCTACGATAACGGTCGCAAATCGGGCGGAATGCTTCACGGTGCGCGGGTTGTGCTCTGGAAACAGTTAATCCTACTTGGAGGGACAGCACATAAGAACGAAATGTGGTATCTTCCATGGTTCTCATAAGGAGAAAACGATTGGATATTTCGTCAGGGCAGCGGGGTATGTCGCTGATGCGCTTAAGGATTCCTTGTAAGTCTTCGGCGATTGCCTCAGTTCGGTCAATAACAGAATCCCAAAAGTCAGAATAAAGGGCAGCAGCCGGTTGTTCCAGTTTGCTCTTTCCGGCAAACAGGGCAGTTTCTTTTGTCCGGATAATCAGAGCATTCAGTTCTTTCAGAAATTGTTCCGTGTTTTGTGAATGTGTCATAATCAATTCTCCTCTCGGTTTTTGGTGTGAGGTCGGCGAAGGATGATACGTCCTGTATTTTGAGGGAGAGACGCCCATAATCGACTGAAAACTTCGAGTAAACCCTTCATGCGATTCGTACCCGTATTTCAGTGCGATTTCAAGAATGGTGGCGTCTGTTGTTGCAAGTTCCTTTGCGGCAAGGGTAATCTTTCGCCTTGCAACATAGTGCATCACACTGTCTCCCACGATTTCCCGAAACATGCGCTGGTAATAGTGCTTGGAAAAATGAATATCACCAGCCAAAGCTTCTACCGTCAGTTTTTCTAAAAGGTTCGCCTCAATCGTAGCAAGGGAACGAAGGATCGGTTCGTTTTTGTTCATCTTGTCACCTCCTTGCATGGAGCATACATGATTTACACGGATGTTTCTTGACCGAAAGTGCTCAAGTTGTGTCCGGATGGTTCTTATTATAAACCAGAATGCGGAAAAGCAATAAGTACGCGAGAAACTTTGTGATGACTTCCTGGAGAGGAAAAGGGACATCCGTAAAAGTGCTATCAGGTGGAAATACAGAAGTGTTTTTTGTATAATATATAAGAGGTTATCAGTTTAGTTTACTTAGGGGGGCTTGGGGGTATTTTGGATACTTTTCCTGTAACCGGCATTATCAACATAACCGGGTTGTGGATTGTACGATGGAGATTTTGAATTTTTAGAAGAAGTATATTGAGAATAACGAGTGAGGGGATTAACGGTCATATTGGTACATCAGCGGTTTCATGCTGTTAGCATATGTGAACATGATAAGGGTAGTTGAATGCAACACAACCAATGCGCCATTGATTTTGTGTGCTAGCATGATATGCTTTTATTAGAAAAATTCACAGGAGGACAATATGATATATTTACCGGAGAATTTGAAAAAGTATAGAGTTCTGAAGGATTTGACGCAGGAGGATGTTGCGGAGTATCTTGGTATAACTCCTCAAAGTGTTTCGAAATGGGAACGTGGAGTTTCCCACAGTTAAAGATATTACAGCATAACTCACGCTTACAAGATATTTGCAAATTCGATATATGGATATGAGAAAACAAAGAAGTACGGTCTACATCCCCTTGGAAGATGTGAACAGTACTTCTTTTCATTTTCGGGATAGTGATGGCTAACCGGCATGGTGGGTTAGTCTATCCGCAGAACGAAAATGGTGGGGGAATCCAAAGGGGGCAAAGCCCCTGTTGGCACACGACTTTGCAGAGCAAAGTGTAGTGTGTTATACCCTCTGTCTGCGTGGCTGCGAAAAGTCGGAAAAACTTGGTTCGGGTTGTCGGATTTGAAGCAGACGAAAAGAGCTTGGTTTCTGTGCCCGTGTTAGTCACAGAAGCTAAGCTCTTTTGATAGCGGATAGAGGGGATATAAAATGCTTCATGGGATGTTCAGCTTGCAAATCTGTTAGACAGCGTCTGACAAATTGATGTAATGGGAAATTCATGGAGAAGTTTACACAAGACGGAAGTTACGGATTTTGTACTCTCATCATTTTTTTAAATCACAACCACTAATTTTCGTCAACAAAAATCTCCAAGTATAATTGAATTCTCGCTTTATGATATAGTTCTTCCATCAACCCAATTCTTACATGCTTTTAGTTCCATCAGGAACCGAAAATTTATGACTTTAAGTATCCTTTAATATACTGCAATGAAACGTGCATTCTTTGGGCGACTTGTTCTTCGGTCATACCCGAATTTATAAATCGTTGTACAACCATTTCCATATCTTCACCAACCTCTATGACATGATAATCAGGATCATAAAACCGAATTACACGTTGTCCCCAACTGTGCTCCACCATATCATGTACATATTTTATATCAAAATTCTTCAAATGTTCTAAGAACTTTTCTATATTCTTTTCTTCAAAAACCAATTCCGTTGCATTGTTATTTAGACTTACATCTTTGTTAGCAATAAAATAACGCCATGTATCCATAGTTTGAAGTGCAAAACCCCCAGTTAATGTAACATTAGCTCCTAAATCAGAAACAACCTCTAAACCCAATACATCACGATAAAATTGCTTACTAGCTTCCATATTTGTAACAGATATTAATGTACATACATATTTCATATTATTGCCTCGTATAAATTCAATTTATGTAATTTTTTGGCATATTGGAAATTTTCTTCCTTAATGCTTATCTGGGTTTGGACATGTAATAATCCATGTATAACCAAAGCGGTCTTTGGTTATCGAACCACAGCCTGCATCATCTGGTTCAGGATGCGGTTGTAGCGGTGAAATAACAGTTCCCCCTTTTGATAATACTGATATTGTATGGATAGCATCCTCTTTTGAGTCCATATGTATCATCAATTTTATAGCAGTATTTATATTTTCGTCGTCAAAAGTATCTCCTCCAGCCATTCGTGTATTACCAAGCGTAAATTCAACATGCATTACCTTACCAATTTGTTCGGGAGTGCTTTCAAATGTTTTTTCGTTCCAACGAGATATATAATAAATCTCTCCGCCGAACGCCTCGATATAAGTATTAAGTGCTTCTTCACAATTTCCCATAAATGATAAATAAGGAATTACAGTAATAGAATGTGCATTATTAATTTCAGCCATAATTATCTCCTTTCAAACTTCAAAGCTTCGCGAGCTTTTCTATCGTTACATTCCCATTTCTTTCAATTCTTTTAACATAAATTCTTCCAATTTCCTCTTATCCGGCAAATGGAGCATATATGTTGAAACAAAAAGCTGGTTATCCATTCCTGACAACGCATATTCAACCATCTGGGAACCTTTATCGGTGCAAAGCAAAATTCCAACTGGTGGATTATCGCCCGGTAGCATTTCGTTCTTTTTGTAGTAGCCAACATATGCATTTAATTGTCCTAAATCCTCATGCTTAAACTCGTCATTTTTCAATTCGATAATAACATTGCAGTGCAACAATCTGTTATAGAAAACCAAATCGATGAAATAATATTTATCATCAATAATGATACGCTTTTGCCTTGCCTCAAAGCAAAAGCCTTGTCCTAATTCCAGCATGAATTCCTGTAAATGGTCCATTAGTGCCTGCTCTAAGTCGGATTCAGTCACAGCATCTTTGGCATCTAATCCAAGAAATTCGAAGGTAAACGGGTCTTTGATGGTTAATGCATTTGAAGTTGCATTATCTACAGATTTTGTCAACAATAGTTCCGGCTTTTTACTGATTCCGGCTCTTACAAACAGATTTGTTTTAATTTGTCTGCGGAGTTCTCTTACGCTCCAATTACATTTCATGCATTCTGTTTCGTAAAAAAATCTTTCAAAAGCATCTTCGATTACCATAATTTCCCTGATATGAGAAAAAGAGAGATTGCTTACTAAAATTTCCGGCTTCGTTTCAAATTGGTGCGACGCTGTCGAACTTTTTTCGAAATCCGGTAATTCAAATTGGTTCGACACCGTCGCACCAATTTGAGGATATAATAAATAAAAATTACGGCAATGCTTAAACAATGTGGTATTCATTCCTTTTTGAGCAATTTTATTTTCCAAATTTTTCAAAAGATGTGTTCCATATTCAGCTCTATCACTACCAGCCTGTTCATATTCTACGATATAGTAACCAATCGCCCAATTTCGTAGCGTCATAAGCTGATTTACAGCACTCTTGGCAGTAGTACCTGCTTTATCGTTTATGTTTATTATAGAATTAGCTAATTTTTCAAATTTCATATTTTCATCCCCAATTCATAAATGCTTTATATAACATTTATTATAGCAATACACCCTGTTTATATCAATCCTGAAAGAATTTTCGATTCGCTTACTTTCCACCTTTCCCACGCTTAGAAATAGAACTCTTTGCCAACTCTGATTTCTGCATAATCTGTATCAGCCATTTCTTTTCATCCTCAGTCAGACTTTTATATCGGAGTTTCGTCTGCTTACAAAATACCATCAATAGTTTATCTACGTGACTACCCTCAAAATTAGCAGCTTCTTCTAAATCCTTTTTCAATTCCTCGGCAACAGTATTAACCGGGGCACTGTCACTTCTTCCTTTATGGGCTTTTCGCAAATCATCCATGATGGCATCTATATCCTTATGAACACGGCTGCTGAAATAATCGCCCTCATCCACATGAGCAGACTGTAGCAGATAGGTTGTTTTATCATGCCCGTCCGGCTGGTATTTCTCCATGATTTCAGCCCTTGCCACATCCACCCATGCATTAAGGTTTTGTATCTGCATAGCGGCAATACCCTCTACATAAATTTGGATATCTGCCAGTAGCTTTACAAAGTCCGGGTGTGTTGCCAACTCGCATAACAAGGCTGTGTCGATTCGCCCATCTTTTAATAAATTTATCATATCGTCACTTAGTCGCAAATCTGCAAGCTCTGCGTTTGGGTGGCTTTTTGTTTCTGTCCGTGCCAGCAGATAATCCGCAGTCACACCATAAAAGTCCGCCAGCTTATTGATGGCATGGTGGCTAATGTCTTTGTAATCATCGGATTCATAGCTTCCCAGTGCAGATTTGGAAAGCCCGGTCTTTTCTGCCAACTGTTCTAATGTAAGTTTCCTCTCTACCCGTAGGTCTTTTAATCGTTCCTGTATGCTTAATGCCATAATGAAGTCCCCTTATATTGATTTGCGTATTTTGTTGATATTCTACCACATTTCCGAAAGCGTGGAAATCTCTCTTTACTGAGCAATTATTCCTACCTTTCGGATATACGGCACGGGCATTTTCAAAAGTGTAGACTTAAGGCAGTTCATCGATGAGCGTACCTTGAAAACTACATACACGACAAATAGGAGGTTAAAAAACATGTCAAACTATGCAATTTTAAGATTTGAGAAACACAAGGGGAATCCGGCAGCTCCGCTGGAAGCCCACCACGAAAGAACCAAAGAAAAGTATGCCAGCAATCCTGACATTGATACTGACCGGAGCAAATATAACTTTCACATCATTCAGCCCAAGGAGCGGTACTATCGGTTTATCAAGCATCGCATTGAAGAGGCAGGATGCAAGACAAGAAAGGACAGCACCCGATTTGTGGATACGTTAGTTACCGCAAGTCCTGAGGTATTTAAGGGGATGGATAAGAAGGAGATTGCTAATTTCTTCCGACATGCAAGTGAATTTCTGGTGGAGCAGGTAGGCAGGGAAAATGTAATCTCTGCGGTGGTGCATATGGACGAGAAAACACCGCACATGCATTTTACCTTTGTACCGCTGACGGAGGATAACAGGCTTTGTGCCAAGGAGATTCTTGGGAACCGCGCAAGGCTGACGAAATGGCAGGATGATTTCTTCGCCCACATGGTACAGAAATACCCTGATTTAGAGCGCGGGGAATCTGCCAGAGCAACTGGAAGAAAGCATATCCCGACAAGGCTGTTTAAACAGGCGGTCAATCTTTCTAAACAAGCAAAGCATATCGAAGCAATCCTTGCGGATATCAGCCCCTTCAATGCCGGAAAGAAAAAGGAGGAAGCGTTGGCTCTGCTGAAAAAATGGTTTCCGCAGATGGAGAATTTCAGCGGTCAGCTGAAAAAATACAAGGTTACCATTGAAGATTTGCTGGAGGAAAACAGCAGGCTGGAAGCAAGGGCAAAAGCCGGGGAAAGCGGAAAGATGAAGGATACGTTGGAAAAGGCTGAGTTGAAAAGTGAGCTTCTTGACTTAAAGCGAATGATGAGCCGGATTCCACCGGAAATGCTTATGCAGCTGCAACAGGATGAGAAGCATCAGACAAGAGGCAGATAATGAATGAAAATGGGAGGAACTAAATGACAGAACGCATACATGATAGCAATCAGACAGCAAAGGGTCATGTTATCACAGAAGACGGGAAACAGTATTTTGTCTGTGGCAAAAATTATATCGAGGTTTCGGAGCACTTCCCGCAGAAGGGAAGAAAGCTGAATGATTTGATTGAAGATGTAATACTGCACACCGCTGATAACAGACGGACTGCCTAATACACATTGACTTACAGCCCACGTCTGCAATATAATTGTAGTTGCAAGTATTGTAAGCGTGGGTTGTTTCAAATAGGAGGAAACCAAAAGATATGACGAAACAACCATACAATACAACTATTTATAATACTGCACTGTATTTAAGATTAAGCCGGGATGATGAATTACAGGGCGAAAGCGGAAGCATACAGACACAAAGGATGATGCTCCGGGAATATGCCAGAGAACACAGCCTCAATGTGGTTGACGAGTACATTGATGACGGATGGTCGGGAACTAATTTTGACAGACCGAATTTTCAGCGGATGATTGATGACATTGAGGATGGAAAAATCAACTGTGTTGTCACCAAGGATTTATCCCGTCTTGGCAGAAACTACATTCTTACGGGACAGTATACGGAGATTTATTTTCCTAGCAAGGGAGTGCGCTACATTGCCATTAACGACAATGTAGATACCATTAACGGAGAAAATGAGCTGGCACCGTTCCTAAATATCCTTAACGAAATGCATGCAAGACAGACCAGTAAAAAGGTCAAGGCAGCCATGCATACCCGCTTTGCAAACGGAGCACACTACGGTGCTTATGCTCCTATCGGTTACATCAAAGACCCGGACAAAATCGGACATCTGATTGTGGACGAGGAAACAAAGTGGATTATCGAAAAGATATTTGACATGGCATCACATGGTGCAGGAGCGGCTAAAATCACAAGGCTTCTTATTGAGGAGCGTGTACCAACTCCGGCATGGTTTCACTTCCAAAGAAACGGCACCTTTGCCCACATATTTAAGGGAGCGGATGAAACCAAACAGTATATGTGGACGATTGCGCAGGTCAAAAGTATTCTGAAGGATGAGAATTACATCGGCAACAGTGTTCATAACAAGCAGAGTAATATTTCCTTCAAGAATAAAAAGAAAGTCCGTAAACCACAGGAGGAATGGTATCGTGTGGAGAATACCCATGAAGCCATTATCGAAAAGGATGTATTTTTACAGGTGCAGGAGCAGATAGCCAGTCGGCGCAGGTCGAGAAAAGATGGCAAGACACAGATTTTTGCCGGACTTATCAAATGTGCAGACTGTGGCTGGTCGTTAGCTTACGGAGAAAACAGGCAGAACAAAACGCCCTACGGCTACTATCATTGTAGCAAAAACGGTCAGGGCACAAAGCAGTGTTCCATGCATTATATCCGCTACGATTTGCTTTACGGATATGTGCTTTCCCGACTGCAATACTGGCATGAGGAGGTAGCGCAGGACGAGGAAAAATTACTGGAACGGTTGCTGAATACCAGTTACCGGGAACGCAGTGCCATGAAGAAAAAGCGCACCGCAGAGCTTACCAAAGCAAGGAAGCGTAAAGCAGAGGTGGACAGCCTGTTTGCCAAGATGTATGAGGACTGGTCAGCTGGAAAAATCACAGAATACAATTTCAATATGCTGTCCGAACGGTATCAGTCAGAGCAACGGGAGCTGGATGAGAAAATCCGAAAGCTGGAAGAAGAAACGGAAGCTGTCGCGCAATCCGCACAGGATGCAGAACGGTGGGTTACGCTGATTAAGCAGTGCTCTCATCCCACAGAGCTTACCACGGAGCTTCTGAATACTCTGATTGAGAAAATCGTAGTCCATGAGGCTGTGAAACATGAGGACGGTAGCCGTAAACAGAAGGTAGATATTTACTACCGCTTTATTGGTAAAATTGATTAAAAACAAACATCTGAGTGTCGGGGATGCCAGACACTCAGAGATACAATATCTTTAAGTAAGGGAAACGGGTGAGTCATACCCGGACATTACATTTCTTCCCGCGTTAGCCAATATCTTTGAAACAAGTGTTGATTTACTGATTGGCATGGATACGATTCGAGCAGAGGAAACTCGTTATAATATCCATAAGAAAGCCGTGGAGTATCAAAGAAGCG
>SVFS01000082.1 GCA_015056725.1 Lachnospiraceae bacterium
TTGCTGCAAGATTTGCCGCAATTGCCTGGCTTTGACCATACATTTCCGCTTCAATCCCAGGATATGCCCCCGGTGTATCAATAAACGTAATAATCGGTCTGCCAAACTTTTCTGCCTGTTTCATCATGCGAAGTGCTTTTCGATATCCTTCCGGTCCCGGCATTCCAAAATTGCAGGCAAGATTTTCATCCCAACTGCTTCCCTTTTTATGCCCGATAACAGTCACGCTCATTCCGTGAAACTTTCCGATTCCACCAAAAATACTGCTGTCTTCCTTCCCGAGCAAATCTCCCTTTTGCTCAAAGAAATCGGTAAAAAGTGCATTCACATAATCTTCAATTTTAGGTCGTTTCAGATAACGGGCAAGGTACACTCTATCCATCGGCTCCGGTGTTCTACCCTCTGTATAAAGACTCTCCAGTCTCAGTTCGATTTCTTCTGTCATAATCTGACTCCTATCATTCCTTACTATCTAATTCATGTTCTATTTGCGATTATGCAACATCAAAAGCTGACTAAGCACCTTCCGCATTTCGCTTCTTGGTACTACCTGGTCTACAAAGCCATGTTCTTCCAAATATTCTGCCCGCTGAAAGCCTTCCGGAAGTTTTTGACCTATTGTCTGCTCAATTACCCTTGGTCCCGCAAATCCAATCAACGCTTTTGGCTCTGCCAGCGTAATATCACCAAGTCCTGCAAAGCTTGCACTTACACCGCCAGTTGTAGGGTGTGTCATATAAGCGATGTACATACCACCTTTACTTTTAAATCGCTCAAGTGCGGCACTTGTCTTTGCCATCTGCATCAGAGACATAATACCCTCCTGCATTCTGGCTCCGCCACTTGCTGTAAATATAATTAGCGGCAGTTTATTTCTCTCTGCATACTCAATTGCCTGTGTTACCATTTCACCCAATTCAATTCCCATGCTTCCCATCAGGAATTTGCTATTCATCACGGCAATTACTGCTTTTCTACCATCTATCTTTCCAACTCCGGTCAAAACTGCCTCTGACTGACGTGTTTTCTCACGAAGTGCTTCTTTCTTTTCTAAATATCCTTCAAACTGAAGGGGATCAATCGCCGGAAATTTTTTCTTAAATACTTTAAAACTTCCTTCATCCACCAGACTCACAATACGTTTTTCCGGAGCCATCGGATAATGATATCCGCATCCGGGACATACATAAAGAGCTTCTCTCACCTGTCCCCTCGTATATGTCATTTTGCAGTTTGGGCAATCCACGAACAATTCACTTCCCGGTGTTACCTTTGGAATTACAATTCTGTCCGTTCTCTGTCTTTTAAGATATCTTCTTCTTTCCGTTTTTCCCTTTTGCTTTTTTAAAAAGTCACTCATTGCATCTCCATCCTTTTTTGGAAATTTTGTCACTTTCATCGAAAATGCCCTACATAATCGGCAAGCCCGATTATAGTAGGACGATTTCTTTTACTATTTTGATTATTTATTCTTTTCAATATAAGCAATGATATCTGCTACTGTTTTAATGCCTGTCATCGCTTCATCATCAATGGAAACACCAAATTTTTCTTCTAATGCAAGGTTTAATTCTACTGCATCTAAAGAATCTGCTCCTAAATCGTCAAAAAGATTAGCTTCTACTGTAACAGCGTCAGCATCACAGTTTAATGTGTCAATAATAATTTCTTTTACTTCTTCAAACATGTTTTCGTCCTCATTAATCTTTCTTTTAATTTGTTCAAATTTTTTAGTTAAAATTTTTGAACTATTTTTATTTTATACAGTTCTAATCAAATGTCAATAGAAATAGTTAAAATTTTTTAAGTATTTTTTGTATAAAAAAAGACCCGCTGTTTTCCAGCGAGTCTTCTATACACTCTATATACTAATCCCTATTCACACTTTACTATTCCGGAAAAACAACACCTTTTCTTAAGATGATGTTTGCGTAAATAGCTGTTTCTGTAGACATGATAACACATGTGGATTTTTCCTGAGTCTGTTTGTAGAAATCCCATTTGTTGATTTCCTGGAAACAGTCTGCTCCACGGTCATCATATTTCTTAACGATTGCTTTGTATTCATCCCAAATAGGAGTTTTTGCGTTATCACCAGGTTCTACTGCCATAAGTGTACATGGTGGATCTACTTCTCCTTTTGCATTTGGATATGTATCCAGTGGGAATAATTTTAAGATTGCATCTAAAATTTCCGGAACACCGTGTCCATCTAAGCGGATAACTTTTTTACCATATGTATGACCTGGGAAGTTACCATCAGCGATTGTGATTTCATCTGTATGTCCCATTTCATCCAATACTTTTAATAATTCCGGTGAAATAATGTTTGGAATACCTTTTAACATAATTTGTTCCTCCTGATATAAGTTCTTTGCCTTTTCTAAATACTAGAAAAGTCCCATCGTATTTATAGTACATTTTTTAATAAACACAAACAATGGAAAATCCACCTTGAATAGTTTAAAATCTTATCTGATACCATAGTTTTCGATGATATAATCCATATCTTTGTCTCCACGGCCGGATAAATTAATCAAAATAGAGCCTTTGCCCATCTTCTTTGCAAGTTTCATTCCGTAAGCAACTGCATGTGCACTTTCGATTGCCGGAATGATACCTTCTAATCTGGATAATGTGAAGAATGCATCAATTGTTTCTTCATCATTGATAACATCATATGTTACTCTTCCAAGGTCATGTAAAAATGCATGTTCCGGACCGGAGGACGGATAGTCAAGACCACTGGCTACAGAATAAACCGGTGCCGGTTCGCCGTTTTCATCCTTTAACATGATACTGTTAAAGCCATGCATGATACCTTCTGTACCGTATTTAAGACTTGCTGCATGATCACCAAGTGCTGTGCCTCTTCCGAGAGGTTCTACACCGTAAATATCAACCGGATCATTTAAGAAGCCGGAGAACATACCCATTGCATTAGAACCACCGCCTACGCAGGCTACTACTGCATCTGGTAATTCACCTGTCATATCCAAAAACTGTTCTCTTGATTCAATACCTACTACACTCTGGAAGTCACGTACCATCATTGGGAATGGATGTGGTCCGAGTACAGAACCGATACAGTAAATACAATCTTTATATTCTCTTGCATAAGCTGCAAAGGCAGCGTCTACTGCTTCTTTTAATGTCTGAAGACCTTCTGTTACTTCGATAACATTTGCACCGAGAATTTTCATTCTCGCTACGTTTGGAGCCTGTTTCTTAATATCTACAGCACCCATATAAATATCACATTCCAGACCAAAATAAGCTGCTGCTGTAGCAAGAGCCACACCATGCTGGCCTGCACCTGTTTCTGCAATTACTTTCTTTTTGCCCATAAATTTCGCAAGAAGTGCTTCTCCCATACAGTGATTCAATTTATGTGCTCCTGAATGATTCAAATCTTCACGTTTTGCATAAAGCTGCACGTTTCCAAGAGATGCGGAAAGTCTTTCCAAATGTGAAATCGGTGTCGGTCTGCCCTGGAATTCTTTACGGATTCGGCGAAGTTCATAAATAAACTTTCTGGATTTACAAATTGTAAAATATGCCTGTGTAATTTCATCCATTGCTGCTTTTAATTCCGGTGCAATATAAGCTCCACCGTATTTTCCGAAGTATCCGTTCTCGTCAGGATAATTTTTAAAATATGTACTAAATTCAACGTTGTTAAAATTCATAATGAGTTCCTCCATTTTATTTCTAATCGTCTTACCTTATTCATTTTCATTGTTTCTAATATACTTCAATTTTCACTTTCATTCAAGCCACGCCATCGCTTTGTTAATAGGCTTCGCCATCGTTTGGTTAATAACATATAAGTTCCTCCATATCATGAAAAGTCGTCTTTTCCTATCATGAATAAAAAAAGTCCTCGACAGAATCTACCTTCTGTCAAGGACGAATAAACTTTACCCGCGGTGCCACCTTGCATTCACTTCTTTAAAGTGCTCTTATAGGATACCATCATATCCCCGGCATGTAACGTATGCCCTACGTCGCAGAATACTCTGTATAATACATTTGACTGCGCCCTCCGCGGTCCATTTGATAATCTGTGTTTCACCCGGCTCTCAGCCACCCGGACTCTCTGTGGAAGCATAACTACCTTTATCTCCGCATCAACAGTTTAAACTATTCATTTCTAATTATTAAATCATCAACTTCAAAATCTGTCAACACTTTATCGTAATAAAGTTACACTTTCCGGCTCCACCCCTGCAATGCGGCGAACTTCTTCGATATCCAAACCGGTGAACTCCGCAATTTCTTCAGGCGTTTTATCATTTTTTAAGCATGACATAATCACTATGCTTCGTCCCTGTTCTAGTCCCTGTTCTAGTCCCTGTTCTAGTCCTTCTTCCCATATTATATCACTTAAATTACACATTGCATTCACACCTTTCTCTAAATTATATTTTATTACCATATTATATTTTTCTTCAAGCTTTTTCTTCTTTTTTGATGCTTCCTCTTCCGAAAGAATATCTTCCAGCATTGCAATCAGCATATTTTTTGATTCAACAGCACCTATATGTTTACGAATGCGAATAACTGTGCCACACATCTTATCTAACTGAGTAAACAACTGTGGTTGCCCAAAAAGTGTCTTTGATGTAAGTGAAATCTCACTTACAGATTCCTGTCCTTCTTCTGCATCCATACATATCCAAATACTATATACTTTCTTGATATCATCATAGTCGCTGTTGAAAAATTCCGTTTCTTTTTGTGATGAAATCAGTCTTGATAAGTAGTATATTATACGGTTTTCTAAATGATAATGTAATTTATTCCATTGGGTTGCTTTTTGTGCCTCAATATTAATTATTACTCTTATGGACTCATTATACATTAAAGAAAATCTAATATCAAAAGTAATTCGACCTTCATTTAAAACATTATCCTCTGTCTGCGTACTTTGTACTTTCCCATAATTTGTTAGTCCCGGTTCTACCTCTGCTTTACTGACACATATACTTTGTTTATCAATACACTCCATAATTTCATCAACAGAAAGCTCTTTTACTTCTTTTACGGTGTATTTTACAATCCTTGCTAAAATCTGGATATCTGATAATAATTCTTTAATATTTTGATCATAACGAACTCTTTCCGGCATTATCGCATCCATAGCATTTCCTAAATGCGTTTGCATTTGTAACTCCTTTCTACTATGGACAGAACAACTTTTTCGTACAAAATCACAAAAAATGTCTTTTACTATACCATAGTTTTATCCTATTCATTTTCTTTTTTTGAAATTAAGCACGATTTTCTTGAGATTTTTTAGAATAATAGATTTCCAGAAAGTAAATCAGAAAATGATTTACTAAAGAAAATAGAAACATCTTATGCTTGAAATGATAATAGCATAAGATGTTTCAAAATAGCAATATAAACTATAATTTTAATGAATGTAATAACGATACTACTTGTGGATTTTTGTTCATTTATTACGTCAAAATTCGCAAATAGCTTCCTCCCGCGCCACCTTTTGTAACAAGAATCTGTTTTTCTATTTTTTCTTTTAGGCTTTCTACATGCGAAATGATTCCTACCAGACGATTACCGCCTGAAAGTTCCTGTAATGCCTTAATTGCCTGTTTCAATGCATCCTCGTCTAAAGAGCCAAAGCCCTCGTCTATAAACATTGCATCTAATTGTATGCCGCCTGCCATAGCCTGTATCTCATCTGCAAGCCCAAGTGCAAGACAAAGTGCCGCTTGGAAGGATTCTCCGCCGGAAAGTGTTTTTACGCTTCTCCGGCTGTTATTGTAATGATCGATAACACTCAGCTCAAAACCACTGTTAACCCTTTGGTCTAAGCTTTCTTCATTACGGATCAAATCATACTGACCATTTGTCATAATGAAAAATCTTGTATTGGCACGCTGCAATATTCTTTCAAAATAAATAAGCTGCACATACGTTTCCAGCATCATTTTATCTTTACCTGCAACATTTCCATTGGCAGTATTTGACAGACTCTTTACCATCTGCCAATGTGTTTCGCATTCTTCCAGTTCTGAACACCGTTTTGTTACATTCTCTAAGATACTACGATTCGTCAGTAGTCGATGATGAACCTCTTCCTTTTGGAACTTCAGCACTTCCCGTCTTTCCTGCAACTGATTTTTTTGTTGTACCAATGCTTCTTCATCAATTTTCTCAAACTGATTCAATTGTTCCTGTAATACAATACGTCTATTTTGCAAGCTTTGGTACTCATCTCGTTTCTTTTCATAAACACGACTCGTTTGTTCCAGTACCGTCTTTCTATGCTGAATCTCTCTTTCCTTTTTTAAAAGCTCGCTTTCCCAAGATTCCACATTTTCCGGAATCAGTGCTTGTAACACTTTTTCCTGCTCCTGAAGCCCCTCTGCCATAGCCTTTTTCGCTGCTGTCTGCTCTGCATTTTGCAGTTTCTGATTTCTAATCTCTTCTTTTTCCTGCTCCTTACTATCAATCTTCTGTTTTAACTGTTTCACATCCGGTTTCGGCTTCTTGTCAGAGAAAAATACCTGTACTTTTTCCTCCGGACAATGGATTTCTCCATATACCCTGACAGCTTCTTCATACTTTTCTTTGGCAACAGCAGCTCTTTGACTATAATTCGCCATTTCCTCTGCTTCCATATCCAAAGCATTTTTTTGTTCATCTAAAGCTTCTTTTGTAATGGCCTCTGACGGCAATTCAGCCGGCATGGGATGTTCTACTGCTCCGCAAACAGGGCAAGGTTTTCCCTCTTCCAAACGCATTGCCAACACTCCCGCCTGCGCATGGAAAAATGCATCCTCTGCTTTCTCATATCGTGTACGGTTTTCTGCATAGGATATAAAAGAACTCTGATAATCCTTCTGCGCCTTGTCTAACGATACTTTTTCAGTCAAAACAATTTGCTGTTGTAGATTTAATACATCCTCCACATTTTTTTGAAGCTTTGTATCAATTGCTTTTGCTGCTTCTTCTAATCCGGCAATATCATCACCTATCGTCTGTATCTGAGCACAAAGGTCTTTGTACTTTGCAATCTGTTCTCTCATAGTTTTGGCTTTTTCAATTTCCATTGCCAATTCCGTTATTTCTTCAGATTCTTTAACAGCTTGGTCATAATCTGTCTTAGCCTTTTCATATAAAGCTTTTTCTTTCTCTAAATTTATGTCCGTTTCCTGAAGTTGTCTTGTGAGCTTTTGATATTCTTTCGCCTTTTCTAAGACAAGTTGAATCTGCTCCACTTCATTATCAAGTTTACATAATTCTTTTTCAGTGTTTTCAAAAATCTTCGCATCAGAACCAATCAGTTGATTTAATAACTCTTTCCACACTTCGTGGTTTACATAATTGTTTTCTGATAGTTTTTTCTTCTCTTCTAAATAAGAAGGGGCTTTTTCACGCTCATAATTTTCTGAATTTTCACACTCCGGCAAAAGCACCCCCTGCAAATACTGACGAATACTCTTTTGATGATCCTCATAGCTGTCTTTTGCAAGTTTCAATTCTGTTTTCAGTTTTTCCTGCCATATTTGATACAGCTTTGTATGAAAAATATTTCTGAAAATCTCACTTCGTTCTTTTGTATTTGCCAATAAGAGTTTTAAAAAATCTCCCTGCGCAATCATTACTATCTGAGAAAACTGCTCTCTTGTAAGCCCAAGCAGTTCTTCCACATATTTCGTAACAGTACTCTGACCTGACAGTTCTTTTCCATCCGGCATAAAAATCGTAGCTTCTGCCAACTGCGTAGTCATTCCATCTCCACGCTTCGCCGGACGTAAATATTCCGGATTCCGTCGTATCTTCCATACCTGTTCTTTGTACAGAAATGTGTACTCTACATAAGTCGGTACTTCGGGCAAGGCATAACTACTCCGGAACATCCTTGCCTCTTTCACACTTCCACTTGCTTCTCCATACAGGGCGTATGTAATGGCATCAAAAATAGTGGTCTTTCCTGCTCCGGTGTCTCCGGCAATCAGGTACAGCCCCTGTTCTCCAATTATTTCAAAATCAAGTATGGTCTCTTCCGCATAAGAGCCAAATGCTGACATCACTAATTTCTGTGGTTTCATCGCTTTCTCCTAACAGGAAATTTTCTCCAAAATCTGCTTTGCAAACTCATATTGCTCCTTTGTCATTTCCTGATTATTTTGCTGTAAATAAAAATCACTGAACAATTCCATCGGACTCTTTTGTTCTACCTGTTCTTCCATGCAAATATTCTGTCTGCTTCTTGTCCTTGTATTATCATAATCCAGTTTCATCAGATTCGGATAAATAACACGGAGTTTTGCAATCACATCTATAATATCCTCTTCATCCGTCAACGTAATATGCACATAATCATTGGTATCAGCATCCTGATAGTTTTCACGCGCCGTCAGTTCCATATATGTTCCCTTCAGGTCACGCATATCCCGAAGCGGCTTTAACGGAAGAAGTTCTATCTCTATATTTCCCTTTTCCTTTATCTCTACAATTGTTACCGATTTTTTGTGATTTACTTCCGAAAAAGAATACTTCAGTGGCGTACCTGCATACCGGATATACTCTTTCCCCACCTGCTGTGCTCTATGGATATGACCAAGTGCTACATAGTCAAAATCTTCAAACATCTGTGCATCAATATTTTCGATTCCACCTACAGAAAATT
>SVFS01000083.1 GCA_015056725.1 Lachnospiraceae bacterium
TTTCTGGCTGATATTTTTGTGGGGACTTATTTTGCTGACCACGATTGCATTTAAAAATATTGACATAAGAGCAGGCTGGCTGATGGTGCCGTATCTCTTGTGGGTAACGTTTGCCGGTTATTTGAACCTGATGATATATATGTTGAACTAAAGTGTGAGAAAAGGAACGATGAACAAAGAGTATCTGATTTGCGAAAAACCATGGAAAGCATTGCTTGTATTTGCGTTTCCAATGATTATAGGAAATCTATTCCAACAGTTGTATACGATGGTGGATACGATTGTAGTGGGCAAATATGTAAGCGAAAACGCTTTGGCAGCGGTAGGTGCGTGCTATTCCCTGACGGCGGTATTTATTTCCATTGCTATCGGAGGCGGAATAGGTGCTTCGGTAATTACAAGCCGATATTTCGGTGCAAGGGATTACCGGAGAATGAAAACCTCTATTAAGACGGCGTTGTTTGTGTTTTGCATACTGAGTGTTACACTTGCCGTATTCGGATGGATTTTTTCAAAACAGATGATGGTTTGGTTAAATACACCGGTTGCTGTACTTGATGATGCGATTCTTTATTTAAAGATATACTTCTTGGGACTTCCGTTCCTTTTTATGTATAACATTTTATCGTCCATGTTTAATGCACTTGGAAAATCAAAAATTCCGCTATATTTATTGATTTTTTCATCTGTTTTTAATATGGTATTAGATGTCGTACTGGTACGCGATTATCATATGGGAGTGAAAGGGGTAGCGGTTGCTACATTTATCGCCCAAGGCATTTCCGCAGTAGTTAGTGCGTTTTTATTGGTAAAAGAGATGAAGAACTACCCGGCAAGTGCAAGCGCCGGGTGGTTTGACCGTATGGAATTTACGACCATGTCCAAAGTGGCGCTTCCGTCTATTTTGCAGCAGTCTACGATTTCTATCGGCATGATGCTGGTGCAGTCGGTTGTAAACAGTTTTGGAGAGCAGGTTTTGGCAGGATTTTCTGCAGGGACAAGGATAGAATCTTTATGTATTGTTCCGATGATGGCAATGGGAAATGTGATGAGTGCCTATACGGCGCAGAACATTGGTGCAGGAAGGCTTGACAGAGTTTATAAGGGTTATAAAGTAGCGTATATCCTGGTTGGTATCTTCGCGTTAGTAGATGCGATTGTTGTAGAAGGCTTTTATCCACAGCTATTACAGATGTTTCTGGAAGAAAGTCAGACGGGGATTGCGTATAATACAGGTGTGACCTATACTGTGTTCATTGGATGGTTTTATATTTTCATCGGTTTAAAGATGATAACAGATGGTTTGCTTCGCGGAGCCGGCTATATGAAGTGGTTTACGATAGCAAATATGGTAAATCTGGGAATCAGAGTATTTCTTTCCATGATATTTGCTCCGATTTATGGAGTGGAAATGGTTTGGTATGCCATTCCGATAGGCTGGCTTGCAAACTATTTGATTTCTTTTGTGACGTATTTACGCGGAACATGGAAACGCAGACTTGTAGGATAAAAACAGAAAGCAGGATAAAACATTGAGTTACAATAATAAAGCAGAAAACAGAAAGTGGTATTGGAAAGGATTAAAGGATGGTGTGCCTATTGCGATGGGATATTTCGCAGTGGCATTTACGCTTGGCATTACGGCAAAGAATATCGGAATGACACCGCTTCAGTCAGGCTTGACATCGGCATTGATGCATGCTTCGGCAGGACAGTTTGCGGCGATGAATGTAATTGCGGCAAATGCAGGTTATGTGGAAATGATTATTACAACCATTATTGTTAATTTGCGATATCTGTTAATGTCCTGTTCTCTTTCACAGAAAGCAGGATCGGAGATGGGACTTGGTCACCGTATGCTGGTGTCTTATTTTGTGACGGATGAAATATTTGGTATTTCCTCGAGTGTAGAAGGAAAGCTCAATCCTTATTACAATTATGGCGCAGCAAGTATTGCGAGTCCGGGTTGGGTAATCGGTTCTTTTCTGGGAGCTGCTTTTGGAACAATTTTACCGGCAAGTGTGGCAAATGCCATGAACGTAGCGCTGTATGGTATGTTTATTGCGATTGTGATTCCTCCGGCAAAGAAGGACAAGGTAATAGCAATCGTGGTTGTTTGCTCCATGGTTTCCAGTTATCTTTTTGGATTGATTCCGGTTGTGAGAGATATTTCGTCAGGCTTTAAGATTATGATTCTGACGATTATAATTGCGGCAATTGCGGCATGGAAATGTCCGGTAAACGAAGGAGGAGAAGTGGCATGACAGGAAATATCTATTTATATCTGATTGTGGCGGCTCTTACGTTATATGCAGTCAGGGCGTTGCCGATGACATTAATCCGTAAAGACATTAAAAGCCCGTTTATCCGTTCGTTTTTATATTATGTACCGTATGTAACATTATCTGTGATGACGTTCCCGGCGATTTTGGAAGCGACAGGCAATACGATTTCCGCATGGGCAGGATTTGCGACAGCACTTCTGGTTGCGTATATAGATGGGAATTTGTTCCGTGTGGCGATTTTTGCATGTGTTATGGTATACATAGTGGAATTATTTTTTTAAAATTGCATATTCTATCGGCATGAATGATAGAGTGACAGGAGGCTTGTATGGCGAAGTGTGATTGTTTAGACAGTAGAAAAGTAGCGGTTATCGGATGTGGATTTGTAGGAGCAGCAACGGCGTTTGCGTTAATGCAGAGCGGACTTTTTTCGGAAATGGTACTGATAGATGTGGACCATGGAAAAGCACAGGGAGAAGCTCTTGATATTAGCCATGGCATTCCGGTGGCAAGTCCGATGCAGGTGTATGCCGGTGACTATAAGGATGTAAAAGATGCGGCGATTATCATTATTACTGCAGGAGTGAATCAGAAACCGGGAGAAACAAGACTTGATTTAGTTCATAATAACGTAAATATTATGAAAAAAGTTATTCCCAATATTTTAAAATATAATAAAAATGCGATTTTATTAATCGTATCAAATCCGGTAGATATTCTGACATATGCAGCCCTCAAAATCAGCGGATTACCGGAAAATCAGGTGATCGGCTCGGGAACAGTTCTTGATACATCAAGATTGAAAATAGAGCTTGGAGAAGAGCTTGGTGTGGACAGCCGTAGCGTGCAGGCATTTATTTTGGGAGAACACGGTGACAGCGAATTCGCGGCATTTAGCAGTGCTATGGTAGCCGGCATTCCATTGGAAGAGTTTTGCCGGATGCGCGGCAAGGCGGATTTGGATTTACACAAAATCAGTGAACGTGTAAAACATATCGCTTATGATATTATTGAGAAAAAGCAGGCGACGTATTATGGTATCGCTATGTCTGTGAAGAGGATCTGCGAAGCCATTGTCCGTGATGAAAAATCAATTTTACCGATTTCTACCATGATGCATGGCGAATACGGTTTAAGTGATGTGGTGCTCAGTATGCCGGCAATTGTGGGAGAAAGCGGTGTGGAGCAGGTGTTGCCGCTTCATCTCAACGGAGAAGAAGTGAAGAAACTTCAGGAAACCGTGACGGTGCTTCGGAGTGTACAGGAAAAAGAACTTGCTTTTTTGAGCGAATAGGTATACACTTTCTTACGTTATAAAACTAAATAATCTTTTTAGGAGGAGACACAATGAAAAAAGAGATGATGAAAAAACTTCTCTTGGCGGTTGTGCTTTCAACACTCACTATTGCACTGTCAGGATGTACAGGTGATAAGTCAGGTGAAGAAAATTCTTCTAATTCAGGTGCGGCTGCAGCAGAAACAGCATCTGCAAGCAGCATTACGATAGGCATACCTCAGGACCTTGAGGATAGTCTTGACCCTCACAAAGCAGTGGCGGCAGGAACGAAAGAGGTATTGTTTAACGTATTTGAAGGTCTGGTAAAACCGGACAGTGATGGTAACCTGAATCCTGCTGTAGCCAGCGACTATGCAATTTCTGAGGATGGAAAGACATATACCTTTACCTTGAGAGAAGGAGTGAAATTCCACGATGGTAGTACGGTTACTGCAGCCGATGTAAAATATTCAATAGAACGCTGCGCCGATACTAGTAGTGGAACACCACTGGTACCGGCGTTTTCTAATATTACGGAAGTGGCTGTTGTGGGAGATGATACGATTGAAATTAAGCTTGCAGAACCAAGCACTGATTTTCTTACGTATTTGACGACGGCAATTATTCCTGAGGCGAATCAGACGCCGGAGACAACACCAATCGGAACAGGACCATATAAATATGTATCCCGCTCTCCGCAGGAAAAAATCGTGATGGAACGATTTGATGAATACTGGGGAGAAAAAGCAAACATCAAGGATGTTATCTTTAAAGTGGTTGCAAATGCAGATACGATTGTTATGGAGCTGGAAGGTGGCGGCATTGATATGTTTGCCAGAGTAACACCGGCACAGGCGAATCAGCTTAGCGATAAGTTCAACGTGGAAGAAGGAACAATGAATCTCGTGCAGGCAGTATATTTAAACCATGAAACAGAATGTTTCAAGGACGCACGTGTACGTCAGGCACTTTGCTATGGTCTTGACAGACAGCTTGTACTTGATTTTGTATCAGAGGGAAAGGGAACCATTATCGGAAGTAGTATGTTCCCGGCATTTGGAAAATACTATATGGAAGAGCTTGCTGGACTCTATACAAAAGATGTAGAGAAAGCAAAACAGCTTTTAACAGAAGCAGGTTATCCGGATGGAATTACATTTACGATGCATGTTCCGTCAAACTACCAGCAGCATATTGATACAGCGCAGGTAGTGGCAGAGCAGTGGAAAGAAATCGGTGTAACAGCAAATATCGAACTCATCGAATGGGATAGCTGGTTAGGAGATGTATACACAAACAGAAATTATGAAGCAACTGTAGTAGGAGTAGATGCCGCAACAATGACGGCATATGCAATGTTGGAGCGTTTCCAGTCAACATCTGACAGTAACTTTATTAATTATAATAATCCGGAATATGACAAAGCATTTACAAATGCGGTTAGTACAGTTGATGACGCAAAGCAGACAGAGTACTATAAACAGTGTGAAGAAATCTTGGCAGAAGATGCTGCGAATGTTTATATTCAGGATATTGTAGAATTAGTAGCAATTAATAAAAAGTACGCAGGATATGAATTCTATCCTTTGTACGTACAGGATATTTCAAAGTTATATATTGTTGAATAATGAAAGGAGCAAGGAAATGAAGTACGTGGTGAAGAAACTAAGTGCAATGCTGTTAGTAATCATCATAGTGTCTTTCCTTGCTTTTTTAGCGTTTTCTGTTATTTCCGGAGACCCGGCACTGTCGAAACTGGGGACACAGGCAACACCGGAAAGACTTGAAGCATTACGGGAAGAAATGGGGCTTAACAGACCGCTTCTTGTAAGATACGGTGACTGGGCGACTCATTTCTTACAGGGAGATATGGGAGAGTCTTACGACTATAATATGCCGGTGAAAGAAATGATAGGAGACAAGCTTCCGATTACAATTTCTCTGACACTTATGTCATTTGTGATCATGACAGTACTTGCAATTCCGTTAGGAATTTATACTGCAAAGCATGAAAACGGTTTGATTGACCGGATTATTTACATATTGAACCAGGTGATTATGGCGATACCGCCATTCTTTTCAGGGATTTTAATTACGTGGATATTTGGTCTGGTGTTAAAGCTGTTTACTCCGGGCGGATTTGTGTCTTACAAGGAAGATGTGGGCGGATTTTTCTGGTATCTGTTATTTCCGGCAATTGCCATTGCGCTTCCGAAGTGTGCTATGACAGTAAAGCTGTTGCGTGCGGCTATTTTGGACGAAGTAAAAGCGGGTTATGTCCGTACAGCTTATAGTAAAGGAAATAATACTAACAAGGTGTTGTACTACCATGTACTGAAAAATGCAATGATTCCGGTTGTGACATTTTTAGGAATGGCACTGGCAGATATACTTGCAGGCAGCATTGTTATAGAACAGGTATTTAATATACCGGGAATCGGAAGGATACTTCTTACCAGCATCAGTAACCGTGATTATCCGGTGGTACAGGCGATTATTGTATTGATTGCAGTATGGGTAATTGTAATCAACTTTGTAGTGGATATGATTTATAAAGTGATTGATCCTAGAATCGATTAAAAACAGAGAAAGGAGTACTATGAAACAGAAAAATTATAATTTCATAATCGGTGGAAGCATTACCTGTTTTATGGTGCTTCTGATTTTAGTCGGATTTTTTTATACACCGTATGACCCGGAAAAAATGGATAGTTCCTTAAAGTTTGCGGATGTTTCATTAAAGCACATTATGGGATGCGATAATTTTGGACGGGATATGTTCAGCCGTATTCTGAAAGGCTGCGGAACAACCTTATTTGTAGCAACAGGAACGGTGCTGATTGGTGCCTTGATGGGGATTTTGATTGGCGCATTTACAGGATACTATGGTGGACTACTTGATGAAGTGCTGATGAGAGTGATTGATGCTTTGTTTGCGTTTCCGAGTATTTTGCTGGCACTTGTATTCATCGCTGTTTTGGGAAGCGGTAAAAATAACGTCATACTGGCACTGGGAATTGCGTTTATTCCAAGCTTTGCAAGAATCGTGCGAAGCGAGTTTATCAGATGTAAGAATATGGATTATGTCATGCTTGCCAAGATTTCGGGAGCAAGTGATCTTAGAATTATGTTTGTGCATATCCTTCCGAATACCATGACAGTGCTTTTATCATCGATTATGATTGGTTTTAACAATGCAGTGCTTGCAGAGGCGGGCATGAGTTATTTGGGAATCGGAGCACAGCCACCGGAACCAAGTCTTGGACTGATGCTGTCGGAGTCACAAACTTATTTGTTTTCAGAGCCGGGAATGGTACTTTTTCCGGGACTTATGATTATTTTGCTGGTACTTGGCTTTGCTTTGCTGGCAGAAGGATTGAAGACAAGAAATACGGGGAAATAAAATGTTACTTCAGGTAAAAGATTTAAATATAGAATTTCATGATCACGCAAGACCTGAAACGGTAGTACATCATTTTAATTTAGACATGGAAGAGGGAGAAATTGTAGGAATTGTGGGAGAATCCGGCTCCGGAAAATCCATGTCGGCACTAGCAATAGCAGGTCTGCTGTCACGGAAAGATATTACGAAAACAGGAAATATTTTATTTGAAAATATTGATGTGTTGAATGCTTCCAGAGTAGAAATCAGGGCAATTCAGGGGAATGATATTGCAATGATTTTTCAGGAGCCTATGACAAGTTTAAATCCACTTAAGAAAATAGGCTGGCAGGTAGAAGAAAGTCTTCGCATTCATACAGATTACGATAAAGAAACCAGAAAAAAGATGGCACTTGATGCTCTTGCGGCGGTGGAGCTGCCGGATGTGGAGAGGGTGTATAACTCCTATCCGCATAATTTGTCGGGTGGAATGCGTCAGCGTGTCATGATTGCATCAGCTTTTATTAACAATCCGAAGCTTTTGATTGCGGATGAACCAACAACGGCATTGGATGTGACAATACAGGCAGGAATTGTGAAACTGCTGAAAAAGCTTGGCAGGGAAAAAGGCACAGCCATATTATTTATTTCTCATGATTTAAGTCTTGTAAGACAGTTGTGCAGCCGTGTGATTGTTATGCAAAACGGCTATGTCGTAGAGCAGGGTATGACAGAAGAAATATTTACTTGTCCAAAAGAGGACTACACAAAGAGATTGATTGCGGCAATTCCGCAGGTGCCAAAGACGGAAGTGTAATTTCTATAGCTGGAATTTGGGTGAATGGATGAAAAAACAAGTATTGCAAGTCTTGCATGTAAATTCATATTATGATGAACAAAAAAAGAATAGACGTTTCTCGGCAGGGAAAAAAGAACGTGTACAGGTTTTAAAGGATGTGGCGTTTGATGTGTATGAAGGAGAAGTGGTTGGCTTGGTGGGCGAAAGCGGCTGTGGCAAAACGACTTTATCCAAAACAATTCTTGGTTTTATAAAAGATTACGAAGGTCAGATTATTCATCATTCCAAGCATCCACAGGTAGTCTTTCAGGACCCCCATGGTTCGCTAAATCCGTCTAAAACAGTAGGATGGCTTTTGGAAGAACCCTTGCGGAACCTTACGGATCTTACGGAAGCAGAACGGAAGCAGAGAGTAGTGGAGATGCTTGCGAAGGTCGGATTGGAAGAGCGGTATGCAGATCATTATCCACATCAGCTTTCGGGAGGACAGCGCCAGAGAGTTGCAATCGGAATAGCACTGATGCTCTCACCAAAATTATTACTTGCAGATGAGCCTGTTTCGGCGTTGGATGTGACAATACAGGCACAGGTAATGGATTTGTTAAAGACGCTGCAAAAAGATTTGAATCTTTCTGTGCTTTTTATATCTCATGACCTTCGTGTGGTTTATCATATGTGTGATAGAGTACTTATTATGAAACAGGGAGAAATTGTAGAAAGCGGAACGGTAGAAGAGATTTATTATCATCCAAGGCATGAGTATACAAAACAGCTTTTGGAAGCAGCAGGAATCAGAAAA
>SVFS01000084.1 GCA_015056725.1 Lachnospiraceae bacterium
GTCTCCGGTTTTTGACATTCTATAGAATATTTTATTCGTAGATAGAAGCTTCTTCTTCGCCTCTGAGAACACGGAGTGCACCCTGAGTTAATGCAAGAAGTTCATCTTCACCAGGATATACAGTAATAGGAGCGATAAATCCTACGCGTTCTTTTAATGCAGCAACAACGCCTTTGTCATAAGCGATACCACCTGTCATGATGATCTGATCAACTTTACCGTTAAGTACTGTTGCCATAGCACCGATATCTTTTGCTACCTGGAATACGAAAGCATCACGGTAGAAAATGTATTTTTCATCGCCTTCTTTGCATTTGTCTTCCACTTCACGCATATCGTTTGTGCCAAGAAGAGCATTGAAACCGCCGTTACCAACGAGTTTTTTGTAAACTTCTTTTTCTGTGTATTTACCGGAGAAACACATCTTGATAAGAGATACGGATGGAACACCACCTGCACGTTCAGGAGAGAATGCACCATCGCCATCAAGAGCGTTAAATACGTCGATAATCTTACCATCTTTATGAGCACCTACAGATACACCGCCGCCCATGTGAAGAACTACTAAGTTGAGGTCTTCATAAGCTTTTCCGCTTTCAGAAGCATAGCGTTTTGCAACAGCTTTCTGGTTTAATGCGTGGAAAATACTTGTTCTTGGAAGTTCAGGAACACCTGATACTCTTGCAAGGTCACAAAGCTCGTCAACTACTACAGGGTCAACGATGAAGCTTGGTTTGCCGATAGCATCAGCGATTTCTTTTGCAAGAAGACCACCAAGGTTAGATGCGTGCTGACCGGATACACCGATTTCAAGGTCATGAATCAGAGCATCGTTAATTGCGTAAGTACCGCTTGGGATTGGTTTTAACATACCGCCACGACCTACACATACATCTAATGTATTTACATCAAAGTTTTCACTTTTTAAGAAATCCAAGATGATGTTTCTACGGAAATCTTTTTGATCGATAATGGAATCAAACTGAGCGATTTCTTCTGTAGAGTGTCTTAATGTTTTGTCGAATAATAATGTTTCATCTTCAAAAATACCGATTTTTGTAGAAGTAGAACCCGGGTTAATAATCAAACTTTTAATAGACATAATCCTTCTCCTTTTGATTTGTTTTATTTATTTTTGAGGTTTTCAGCAACAACAGCAGCCAGAGCGATAGAGTTTACTTTTGTTTCAAAAGTATCGGATCTGGAAGTTAAGATAACAGGTGCCTTTGTACCTGTTAAGATACAGCCGTTCTGCATGTCAACCATATGTACGATTGCTTTGTATACAAGGTTACCAGCGTGAATGTCAGGGAATAAAAGAACATCTGCATCGCCGGCAACTTTTCTGCCGAGAGCACCTTTTTCTTCAGCAGCTTCTTTATATAAAGCGATATCCATGGAAAGAGGTCCATCTACGATACAGCCTGTGATTTCGCCTTCTTCATTCATTCTTGTAAGCTCTGCCGCTTCAACAGTAGCAGGCATTTTTGGATTCACCACTTCAACAGCAGCAAGTGGAGCAACCTTTGGACATTCAACTCCGCATGCATGAGCAACATCAACAGCATAGTTAATGATGTTTGCTTTGTCTTCCAATGTAGGATATGGAATAAATGCTACGTCAGCAAGGAATAATAATCTGTCGAATCCAGGGAGTTCAAATACAGCCACGTGAGAAAGCGGTTTGCCTGTACGAAGACCGCAATCCTTGTCAAGTACGCTCTTTAAGAAGTTCTTTGTATCAATTAAGCCCTTCATATACATATCAGCTTCACCATCGTGAACAAGTTTAACGGCTTTTAAAGATGCTGCGATATTATCCGGTTCGTTGATGATAGTATAGTCAGCCATGTTCATGCCGAGGCTTTCGCCGATTTCGATAATCTTTGCTTCGTCACCTACTAAGATGGCATCTGCGATATCACGCTCTTTAGCAGCTTTAACAGCTTCAAGTACTGCTTTGTCCTGAGCTACTGCAACAGAAAGTTTTTTCTTGTCACATTTTGATACCTGAGATAATAAATCTGTAAAATTCTTACTCATTTCTTTTTGTACCTCTCTATGTGTTTTTCAAATTGTTTAAATTAGATAAACAGTCTGAAAAAATAGTACCACTTCGAATTAGAAAAATCAAGGTAGATAACTATCGTAAAAGGGTAATATTTTGCTGTGTTTTTTTAGATTTCTTTCATAAATTCGACAAGTACTTATGGTTGAATAAAGCCCTCTAATCTGATACAATGAACATTGGACTCACGTTGAGTCCGGACAGGAATGAAAAGAAAAATACTCATAATTTGGAGACGGTACATAGACAAACGATACCTGATAAGGAGAAGTAAATGAGTTTAGTAGATAAAATTTTTGGTACTCATAGTGAAAGAGAATTAAAAAGAATCATGCCGACCATCGATAAAATCGTAGGTATGCGTGATGACATGATGAAGCTTACCGATGCACAGCTTCGTGAAAATACGAAATTATTTAAAGAGAGACTGGCAAAAGGTGAAACACTTGATGATCTTTTGCCGGAAGCTTTTGCAACAGTAAGAGAAGCAGCAAGACGTGTGCTGAATATGGAGCCATATAAGGTTCAGTTAATCGGTGGTATGATTCTTCATCAGGGTCGTATTGCAGAAATGAGAACCGGTGAAGGTAAGACACTTGTATCCACATTACCGGCATATTTAAATGCATTGGAAGGAAAAGGTGTGCATATCGTTACAGTTAATGATTACCTTGCAAAGCGTGATAAGGAATGGATGGGACAGGTGCATGAATTTTTAGGCTTGTCTGTTGGTGTTGTACTGAATTCCATGACAAATGAAGAACGTCGTGATGCTTACAATTGTGATATTACTTATGTTACAAACAATGAACTTGGCTTTGATTATCTGCGAGATAACATGGTTATTTATAAAGAGCAGCTTGTGCTTCGTGGTCTGCATTATGCCGTTATCGACGAAGTGGACTCCGTACTCGTTGATGAGGCCCGTACACCGCTTATTATTTCCGGTCAAAGCGGCAAATCAACAAAGCTTTACGAAGCGTGTGATATTCTTGCACGTCAGTTAAAACGTGGTAAGGATATGGAAGACCTTTCCAAGATGGACGCTATTATGGGCGTAGTGCGTGAAGAAACAGGTGACTTTATCGTAAATGAAAAGGATAAAATTGTTGTACTGACTGAGCAAGGGGTAAAACGTGTAGAACAGTTCTTCTGTATCGAGAACCTTGCGGACCCCGAAAATCTGGAAATCCAGCACAATATGGATCTTGCACTTCGTGCAAATAATCTGATGTTTAAGGATAAAGACTACGTTGTAAAAGATGATCAGGTATTGATTGTCGATGAATTTACAGGACGTATTATGCCGGGAAGACGTTACTCCGATGGTCTCCATCAGGCAATTGAAGCAAAAGAGCATGTAAAAGTAAAACGTGAAAGCAGAACGCTTGCTACGATTACATTCCAGAACTTTTTCAACAAATTTGAAAAGAAATCCGGTATGACCGGTACTGCCCTTACAGAAGAGCAGGAATTCAGAGATATTTATGGAATGGATGTTATCGAAATTCCGACTAATAAACCGGTAGCCAGAATCGACCATCAGGATAGTGTGTATAAAACAAGAAAAGAGAAATTGAATGCTATTTGTGATGCAGTTCAGGCAGCGCATGCAAAAGGACAGCCGGTACTGGTAGGTACGATTACCATTGATGCATCCGAAGAGCTTAGTAAAATGCTGAATAAGCGTGGT
Organism: Lachnospiraceae bacterium; assembly: GCA_015056725.1. Classification (GTDB taxonomy): domain Bacteria; phylum Bacillota; class Clostridia; order Lachnospirales; family Lachnospiraceae; genus 1XD8-76. The sequence continues at coordinate 3,762 of SVFS01000084.1, forward strand.
GTAAGCCACAATGTATTAAATGCCAAATTCCATGAAATGGAAGCTGAAATCGTAGCAGATGCAGGTCTTCACGGTGCAGTAACGATTGCTACCAATATGGCAGGCCGTGGTACGGATATTAAGCTGGATGATGAAGCGAAAGCAGCAGGCGGTCTTATGATTATCGGTACAGAACGTCATGAATCCAGACGTATTGATAACCAGCTCAGAGGACGTTCCGGTCGTCAGGGCGATCCTGGTGAGTCCCGTTTCTATATTTCGTTGGAAGATGATTTGATGAGACTGTTCGGTTCTGAACGAATGATTGCGATGTTTAATGCACTTGGCATTCCGGAAGGACAGGAAATTGAGCATAGTGCGCTCTCCAAAGCGATTGAAACTGCTCAGAAAAAGATTGAAAGCAATAACTTTGGTATCAGAAAGAACCTGCTTGAATACGACCAGGTTATGAATGAACAAAGAGAAATTATATATGAAGAAAGACTTCGTGTATTAAATGGCGAAAGCATGCGTGATGTAATCTATAAGATGATTACGGATATTGCTGAAAGCTGTGTGGACATGGCAATTGGTGATGATTCAGATGCTGAAAGCTGGAACTATAATGAATTGAATTCCCTTCTTTTGCCGATTATTCCTCTTGAACCGGTAAGCTTAGAACGTGTAAATAAACCGACGAAAGAGAATTTGAAACAGCAGTTAAAAGAAGAAGCTGTTAAGTTATATGAAGCAAAAGAAGCAGAGTTCCCGAATATTGAACATATCCGCGAACTGGAACGAGTTATTTTGTTAAAGGTAATTGACCGTAAATGGATGTCCCATATCGATGATATGGATCAAATCAGACAGGGTGCAGGTCTTCAGGTTTATGCACAGCGCGATCCTCTTATTGAATACAAATTGACAGGTTATTCCATGTTTGATGAAATGACACAGAACATCAAGGATGACACGGTAAGATTACTGATGCATGTCAGAGTAGAAGAAAAAATTGAGCGTGAGCAGGTTGCAAAAGTGACAGGTACGAATAAGGATGATTCCGTGGCAAAAGCACCTGTAAAACGTGCAGAAGCCAAGGTGTATCCAAACGACCCGTGTCCATGCGGCAGCGGAAAGAAATATAAACAGTGTTGCGGTAGAAGATAATGGTAGAATTAGATAATATGAAAATGGAACTTCTGACCTATGAAATACCATTGGCAGAAGTGAAAGACTCATTGGATTTGGAGTCCAAAAGTAAGCGGATTGAAGAATTGGAAATGGAAATGCAGGCACCAAATTTTTGGGATGACCCGGAAGTTTCCAACCGCAAAATGAAAGAATCCAAAGTGATGAAGGACATCGTGGATACGATGAACGGACTTTCTACACAATTTGATGATATTTTAACGCTGATTGAAATGGGATATGAGGAAAATGATCCGGAGCTGATTCCTGAAATCAGGGGAGAACTGGATGAATTTATTGAGACCTTTGAAACTATTCGTATCAATACACTTCTTTCCGGTGAATATGATAAAAATAATGCGATTTTGAAATTGAATGCAGGTGCAGGCGGAACAGAAAGCTGTGACTGGTGCAGTATGCTTTACCGTATGTATACGAGATGGGCAGAGAGAAAAGGTTTTTCCGTAGAGACTCTTGATATGCTCGATGGCGAAGAAGCCGGAATTAAATCCGTAACATTCCAGGTAAACGGTTTAAATGCCTATGGGTATTTGAAGTCGGAAAAAGGAGTACATCGCTTAGTGCGTATTTCTCCGTTTAATGCACAGGGGAAACGTCAGACAAGTTTCGTGTCGTTAGATGTTATGCCGGATATTGAAGAAGATATCAATATCGAAGTAAGGGATGAAGATATCCGTATTGATACGTTCCGAAGCAGTGGTGCAGGCGGACAGCATATCAATAAAACCTCTTCGGCAATCCGTATTACGCATTTTCCGACAGGAATCGTTGTTTCCTGCCAGAATGAACGAAGTCAGCATATGAATAAAGATAAAGCAATGCAGATGTTAAAGGCAAAACTTTTGATGCTGAAACAGGAAGAAAATGCAGAAAAACTTTCCGATATCCGTGGTGATGTGAAAGATATCGGATGGGGAAACCAAATTCGTTCTTATGTAATGCAACCATACAAAATGGTAAAGGATTTGCGTACTGAAGCAGAGACCGGAAATGTAGATGCTGTCATGGATGGTGCGCTAGACCCGTTTATAAATGCATATTTAAAGTGGATTCATACCAAAAAGCCCTCAGAGTAGGGCTTTTTTTGTGTAAAAAAGTAAAATAATCATGCTTTATAGTAATTTACTTTCATTGACAAAATTTCATTTTAATGACATAATATAATATAGTTAAAAAGCACAAAAAAGAAAAGAAAACTATTTATTTTTAGTACAAAATAACAAAAACAAAAGACGAGGTGACATGATGGCAAAAATCAAATTGAAACAAGTACGTATCACGTTAGGACAGAAAATCACTTTGTGCGTATTAGTGGTGCAGGTTATTATTATTCTCATGTTGGCAGGATTTGTTGTTAGCAAAACAACTTCCAGTGCAAGAGAAACTGCAATCAGTAATATGAAAGCGATTACACAGGAACGAGCACAGATTGTAAGAAACTATGTAAAAGAAGCTGAAAACACATTAACAGCTTACAGCCGTGCAGGTGAAATCAGTGCATTGTTACAGAATCCGACAGATGAAAACGCATTTGCAGCAGCACAGAAATATACAGAAACGTTTTCGGGTGATGTGGCAAATCTGGAAGGTTTGTATGCCAGCGAGTGGAATACACATGTATTAACACATACAAATGCAGGCGTTGTAGGTATTACAACAAGAGAAGGGGATCCGCTGAAAGCACTTCAGGATTCTATGCTGAAAGCAAAAGGCGTTTATAACACAGGTATTATTATTTCACCGGCAAGTCAGCAGCAGATTGTTTCTTTATACAGAGCGGTTCTGAATGATGCAGGTGAACCAATCGGTCTTGTTGGCGGTGGTATCTTTACAACCGGTTTGATTGAAATATTAGATGGATTGAACATTGAAGGTATGACTGAGTCTAAGTACTGCATGGTTAATGTAAAAGACGGAGCATATATTTTCATTGATGATCCTGAAAAAACAGCGCAGGTTGCAGAAGAAGATTATATTAAATCAGTAATTGCAAGCGTAGCAGATGCAAAAGAGGATGTAAGTGGTTCTATCGAACATAAGATGAATGGCAAATCTTACATTTCTACATACTATTATATGGCTGACCATGGTTGGATTTTCTTTATTAACAACAGTGCTTCTGAAATTTTAGCAAGTACAAATGAAATGAAGACAGTATTAATTATTCTTTCTGTTGTGGCACTCGTTGTTTTAAGTGCGTTCTCATTCGTATTTATCCGTAGAATGATGAAACCAATGGCAAAGATTGAACATAGTATCGTAGCATTAAAAGATTATGATATCCGTGAAAATGAAGAAATCCGTAAGTACGGAAGACGTAATGACGAGCTTGGCGGTATCGCATCAGCAGCAGAAAGTTTAATCCGTTCACTGAGAGATATCGTATTTACATTACAGAATTCCTGCAGTCAGTTAGACTCAAAAGCAGATTTGCTGCAGGGCTCTTCCGGTAATCTGATTGAAAGTGTAGTAGACAGCGTAGCAGTTACGGAAGAATTCTCTGCATCTCTTGAAAATACAAATACGATTATTTCAAATGTAGATGATGAGATTAATAAGATTAATGACGCAACACAGGGAGTTCTGAAAAATATTTCCGGTTCTGTTGAAACAAGTAACAGCGTTATTGATAGTGCTCATATGATGAAAGAGCAGGCTGATAATGCTTATAACACAGGTCAGGAAACATTGGAGAAAACAAAATCTTCTGTAAGAGAAGCGTTGGAAAGCTTAAAAGAACTGGCTAAGATTAATGACCTTGCAACAGAAATCTTAAAGATTTCAGGTCAGACTAACCTTCTTTCTTTAAATGCAAGTATTGAAGCAGCACGTGCAGGCGAAGCCGGTCGTGGATTTGCAGTAGTTGCAGGTGAAATCGGTACACTTGCTGATACTTCCAAGAATACAGCATCTGCAATCCAGATTTTGTGTCAGGAAGCAGACAGCAGTATTGAAGCAGTAAATGAATGCTTTAATACGATTATCGAATTCATTGAAAATGATGTGATTGCGCAGTTTAAGGATTTCGTAGATAAATCTACATTATACAGTCAGGAAGTTAACATTATTAAAGAACAGTTAGATTCTGCAGAGCAGGATGTACAGCAGTTATGTGCATATGTTGTTCAGATTGCTGACGATATGAGAAACGTTAAGACTATTACCGGAGAAAACGAAGTAGCAATTAACACAATCGTTGAAAAGAACGAAAGTACATCATTAATCGCAGAAACAATTCAGAAACAGTCTGAAGAAAACAGAGATTTAGCATTTGAATTACAGAAATTAGTAGACAATTTTGTACAGTAAAATGATACGAAAAAGGAGACCGAAATGGTCTCCTTTTTTATGTCCAACTTATTTGTGTGTAATGATGTCTAAATAAAATTCTGTATATACTGCCTGCATCATTGGGAAAATCCAAAGCAGGAGAATACCACATGTCAGACATCCGAGTAATAGCATCGGAATAAAACTTACCGTGATATAAAACAGTCGGGCTTTATGACCGTTCATAAG
>SVFS01000085.1 GCA_015056725.1 Lachnospiraceae bacterium
TTCCTGTTGCAAAACTGATTGCTTTTGCTACAGATACACCGACTAATAATGCACCAACCAGTCCCGGTCCATACGTAACCGCAATCGCTGTAATATCCTGAAGTTTCATTCCGGCTTCATCGAGTGCACTTTGAATTACCTGATTTACTTTTTCAATATGTTTTCTGGATGCAATCTCCGGCACTACCCCACCATATTCGGTATGCAGATCAATCTGGGAGTAAATTACATTTGATAAAACTTCGCGTCCGTTTTTTACAACTGCTGCTGCCGTTTCATCACATGAGCTTTCAATCGCAAGTATATATACGTCTTTTTCGTTCATTTTCATTTCCATCTTGTCTTTCATTCAAGCGATATATTCATTCTCAAATGCCTTTACTGCTGAGGCGTGTCATCGTAAATTTCCCAGCCGAGAATTTTCCAATGCTTTTCCTCATCCTGTCGTAATAAATAAATTTCCTTTACTGTTTTCATATTCATTTTTTCACGAATAGAATATACGCATCTTATTTTAGCGTATTGCTCTTGCTCGTAGGTATAATATTCTACGTCCGTACTGGAAGCAAGTGCCGCACTGGAAATCACAGCATCACTGTCCTGATACTGCTGTACTTCCTCTTTTAGCTTTGCCAGATACTGCGACTCTGTCTGATTTGCCAAAAGTTCTTTATCATAAAGCTGCATAGCATGTCTTCCAAGCTCTTCCAGCTCTTCCTCAGTATGATTTTCATTATAGTAGCATTGCATGATTTCGTTATAGTATTTCATTACCTCTCGTGGTGTCGCAGGATAATTTGTCTCCAGATTGTTTAATAAAACTGCCTGAATCCTTGTGGTCGTATCTACTTCCACGCTTTCACGCACTCTGTTCACCGTACGATAATATAAGGCAAGCACTGTTAAAACCATAATCAGCAATACAATTCCTGTTCTCGCTGTCTTGCGATTTTTCTTCATAGACACTCCTACTCTTCTATAAATTGAAGTTCTGTGCTCATTCCATCTTTCCCGGCATATGCATTCGGGAAAATTTTCCTAACATCATTCATATATGGTTCTGCTTTTGGCAAAGAAGGGCTGAAATGTGTCAGCCACAATTCTTGTACCTCTGCTCTTTTCGCCATTTCCGCAGCTTCTTTAAAGGTCATATGTTTATGCTCTACTGCTTTTTCCTGCTTATCCGGCTCTCCATACATCCCTTCGCAAATAAACAAATCAGAATCTTTTGCATTTTCTACAATACTGTTTGTCGGTCTGGTATCTGTACAATACGTCAGTTTCAAACCTTTTCTTTGTTCACCAAGCACCATATCCGGTGTAAAGCGTCCCTGCTCTGTCTCGACAATTTCACCCTTTTGTAAAAGACTCCAGTAACGCTTTTCGATATTTAGCGCCATTGCCTTTTCCACCTGAAATCTGCCAATCCGGTCAAGTATCATACTATAGCCGTAACAGATTACATTATGATTTACCCGAAACGCCTTTATTTTCAATCCATCTAATTCCAATTCTTGCTCCGGCTCGGTAAGTTCAATGTAATTTATCTCAAATGGTAATTCCGGTGCAATTACCCGAAGTGCATTTACAACTCTCGCAAGCCCTTTGGGCCCTACCAGTGTCAATGGCTCTTTTCTTTCTGCATTGCCTAACGTCAAAAGCATTCCCGGCAATCCGCTGATATGGTCAGCATGATAATGCGTAAAGCATATCATATCAATCGGATGCGGGCTCCACCCTTTTTCTTTCATTGCAATCTGGGTTCCCTCACCGCAATCAATCAGAATACTATGTCCATTATATCTGACCATCAACGATGTAAGCCATCTGTATGGAAGCGGCATCATTCCGCCTGTTCCTAACAAACATACATCTATCATTTATCTTCTTTCCTTTTCCACATAATCAGTGCATCTTCTACCGGCTTATCATAAAAACGTTTACGTACTCCTTCTGTACGGAACCCCAAATTCTCATACAGCTTAATTGCTGCTTTGTTCCCTGCCCGGACTTCTAAAGTAAATGCACCTATACCAAACTTTTCCCCTCTTATCAAAAGTTCTTCCATCATCTGCTTCGCAATTTTCTTTCTGCGATAATCAGGATGCACCGCCACATTACTGATATCACCCTCATCTATCATTTTGAAAACGCCGCACATACCAACAATTTCTTTTGTATCTTCTGTTTCTGCCACAAGATATAAAGCATTCCCGTTTGCCAATGTATCTCTATATGATTTTTCTGACCACGGCATGGTAAAACAAATTTTTTCTATCTCGACAACCGCTTCCACATCCCGCAGCTCCATAGGGCGAATTATCATTGTACTCTCCATTTATTTCTTTTTTATCTTGTAAACGTACCATCAAGCTCTATCCTGCAAGGCACGTTCACGCTCTGCCTGTGAAAGGCGAAGATATTCCGGTGCATGTTCTGCAGCTGTCTGTACTTTTCCTTCTGCATAGTAAATTGCTGCAAGACTTGCAAGTGCTCCCGCACTTTGTCTGTTCAAGTGCGCCGGTGCAAAAGAATACGGAACTTTCATCTGTTGCTTAATTGCTTCTGCAAATACCGGAACTCCATCTCCCAGAAAAATCACTTCCCGTCCAAGAGCATTGCATTTTTCAAGAATATCCTCTATCTTAACGGCACATTGTTCCTCTATGACACGCATGTCATAACCGTATTTTGTGGATACTTCCATATCCGCTCTTTCCTTTTCTGTACGCACAAATTCATACAGTCCTGTATAGGTCTGATTTCTTCTGGCATCCATCAGGGGACATACTATTTTGTCCCATCCATAAAGGTTATATGCCAGTGCATCTACCGTCGGAACAGAAATGACAGGAATGTCAAGTGCAAATCCAAGCCCTTTTGCCGTTGCCGAACCGATTCTAAGACCGGTAAAAGAGCCCGGGCCTGCTGCCACAGCAATCGCATCTATTGTCTGCATATCTAGTTCAATCTTTTCTTTTACATCCTCTAACATCGGAAGGAGCGTCTGCGAATGTGTCTTCTTATAATTCATGGAATATTCTGCTATCAGAAGACCATCTTCCCATACTGCCACAGAAGCTACCATTCCCGAACTGTCAATTGCGAGTATTTTCATGTCTGTCACCAACTATTTAAAATATTGCATCTTGGAAACTCTTATTTATTTTCCACCTGCTCAACTGTAATTTTTCGATAATCGAATCCTTTTTCCAAGTCCTTTTCAATTGTGATTCTTGTATATGTCTCCGGAAGAATTTCTTCTATTAAATTTGCCCACTCAACAAACGTCACACCTTCTCCATAGAAGTAATCTTCATATCCTATTTCGTCCATTTCCTCTACATCTCCGATGCGATACACATCAAAATGATAAAAAGGAAGTCTGCCTTCTTCATAGACCTGAACAATTGTAAAAGTCGGACTGCATATTGCATCATCAATTCCAAGTCCTTTTGCAACACCCTGTGTAAACACGGTCTTTCCTACTCCCAAGTCTCCTATCAGGGTAAAAAGCTGTCCCGGAGCTGCACTTTTTCCGATTTTTTCACCAAAAGCACTTGTGTCCTCCGGTGAAAAACTTTCAAATACTGTATCTATCATATAGAACCTCTGATTTTTACTTTACTTGCCGGCATATTCACGGAAACAATCTGTACCAGAGTATTTACATCTTCTCCCAGTATTCTTCTCGGAAAAATAAATGCATTTACTTTGGAAGTATAAAGCAGAATACTTTTTCTGCTTGCCGTTGCTTTCGTAAATAAATCCCATGCTACAAGCTGCTTTTCTTCTCCCCGTGAAACCTCCAGTCCTTCTTCGCTTAATTTATAATGAAATGGCTCTTTGAAAGCCGGAGATGCAGCTTGTGCAGCCGACTTAATGTGTAATGTCCATGGAAGATACGCGATTGCAAAAATTCCTGCCAGAAGCATTAACACTGTTCCTGTATGCAAAAACCCAAGAATTAATAAGCATCCTACTGTCGTTCCAATCACTCCGCTTGCTGTCGAATACGCATGGTATATCTGATACTCATATAAATCCTTTTTGGTAATCTGTACATCAAATTCCATTTCCATATATCTGTCTCCCAATAATCCTTTAAACAACTCTTTACATGGAAAGAAAAGCACCTACATGGTAGGTGCCTTCCATCTCTTCTTTTATTATACTGAAAATCGTGCAAAGTGCAAGAAGTTATCTAGCCCTTGCAGCTTCCTCCTTATCGACTTGATTTCAAAATCGGACTAAGTTTCTTGTAGATAAGCAGTGTTATCAAAGAAACCATCGAACCCTTCAAAAGATTCAGTGGTGCTACCGCAAATACTACAAGCGTTGTTACGCTGTTGATTGCCGGATTGATTGCTGTTCCCATTCCTACAATTGCTTCCAATGGCATGCCAAAAAGCTGCGCAAATTTCGGAAGCAGATATACCGCATTAAATGCTGTACCTATTACTGTCATAACAAGTGTTCCCGTCACACTTGCAATCACTGCTGTCTTTTTACTCTTTTTAAACAGATAAATAATACCTGCCGGTAAGATAAAGCTGCAGCCTACCGCAAAGTTTGCAAGCTCCCCTACAAATGCGGTGGATGTTCCTTTTACCAAAAGTTTTAAGATAATTTTGCAAAGTTCAACAAGCACTCCTGCTGCAGGACCGTACGCAAAAGTTCCAATCAGTACCGGTAATTCCGATAAGTCAATTTTGTAAAATGGTGGTGCAAACGGTACCGGCATTTCCAATATCATAAGTACAGTTGCTACTGCTGAAAGCATACCGATTACTGCAATTTTTTTGGTTGTAAGGAAACGCTCTGTACTGCCGCTTTTTTTCTGCTGCAGTTTTTCCACTCCATAAGCTACCAGAAAAATAGCAACAATCACTGCCAAAAATTCCAGTACAAAAATCAGGTTCTCTCCAATGGTTTTCATTAATTCGTTCATTTCTTTTCCTCGTCTTTCTATGTTTTTTAGAATTTGAGGGAAATTCTTCTTTTTATGTATCAACGCTTAACCCGTCGCTATCACATAAAAAAGCCCTGTAATATTACAGGGCTAAAAATGTCATCCATATAAATATTTCTTTCTATGAAAAATATCCACGCAAAAATTCACAGAAATATTCATACGAAAAGTTACATTTCTTCTCTCATCCAGACTTTACTGTCGGTTATGGATTCACACCATATCAGTCCCTTTCGGGAGTCGCGGACTTGTAAGCTTTGCTTCATCACCGCCGGTAGGGAATCTCACCCTGCCCCGAAGAATTTTCCTTATTCCGAACGCTATTATATCAGTATCCGTTTCATAGTACAAGAGTTTTTTCCGCAAATCAAAACTAATTTCCCAACATGCTTCGCATGTCGCCGCGTCATCATTTGCTTCGCAAATCATGACAAATTTCTCATTGTCAGTGCAATACGTTTTTTCGCTACATCTACGCTCATAACCTGTACGTCTACGATATCACCAACACTGACTGCTTCCAGAGGATGTTTAATAAAACGTTCTGTAATCTGTGAAATGTGTACCAGCCCATCCTGATGTACACCGATATCCACAAACGCACCAAAGTCAATTACATTTCGAACCGTACCCTTTAATACCATTCCCGGTTTCAAATCTTCCATATCAAGGACATCGCTTCTAAGAATCGGTGCAGGCATATCCTCACGCGGATCTCTTGCCGGTTTTTCTAATTCCTTTAAAATATCCTCTAATGTAAGTTCGCCGATACCAAGTTCCTCAGCCATTTTCTTTTTATCTTTTACTTTAGCTGCCAAAACACCTGCTTTTCCTTTTCCGGAACTTGCTTCCTTCTGTAAAATGCGTACATCCTCCATCGTAAGTCCAAGCTTTTTCATTAGTTCCATTGCTGCATCATAAGATTCCGGATGTACACTTGTTGCATCAAGCGGATTTTCTCCATCTAAAATTCTCATAAATCCCGCACATTGTTCATAAGCTTTCGGACCAAGCTTTGGTACCTTTAACAGCTGCTTTCTACTCAGGAAGCGTCCATTCTCTTCCCTATATGTGACGATATTTTTGGCGATTACTTTGGAAATACCGGAAATATATTCCAGAAGAGAAGCGGATGCTGTATTTAAATCCACACCTACTTTATTTACGGAATCTTCTACAACTCCTGTCAGGGCTTCACTCAGTTTCTTCTGATTCATATCATGCTGATACTGTCCTACTCCGATAGACTTCGGATCAATTTTTACAAGTTCTGCCAGTGGGTCCTGTAATCGTCTGGCAATAGAAGCGGCACTTCTTTGTCCTACGTCAAAATTCGGGAATTCCTCTGTTGCAAGTTTACTTGCAGAATACACAGATGCACCCGCTTCGTTTACAATTACATACTGCACCGGTCTGTCTAATTCCTTTAATAAAGAAACAATAATCTGCTCTGATTCTCTGGATGCTGTTCCGTTTCCAACAGAGATTAACGAAATATTGTATTTCTTAATTAACTTTTTCAGCTCTGCTTTGGATTCTTCCACTTTATTCTGTGGTGCCGTCGGATAGATTACCTTTGTATCCAATACTTTTCCTGTAGAATCAACTACTGCCAGTTTACAACCTGTACGGAACGCAGGATCCCAGCCAAGCACTACTTTTCCGGCAATCGGCGGCTGCATTAAAAGCTGCTCCAAATTCTTTCCAAATACGGAAATTGCTCCATCTTCCGCTTTTTCTGTCAATTCATTACGAATTTCTCTTTCAATAGACGGCCATATCAATCTGTTGAAGCTGTCCTCTGCAACTTCCTTTAAGATTGGTGTTGTATAGGGATTATCCCGGACAATAATCTGTTTTTCCAGATAAGCTATAACACGTTCATCAATCGTATTTACTTTTACAGTTAATACTTTCTCTTTTTCGCCTCGATTCAATGCAAGAACTCTGTGTCCCGCCACTTTCTTAATCGGCTCCTGATAATTGTAATACATTTCATATACAGACTCGGCATCCGCATCTTTTGCTTCACTTAAAAGTGTTCCTTCTTTCATCGTAAAATTACGGATATAGGTTCTGTAATCAGCTTCATCCGAAATATTTTCAGCCAGAATATCTTTTGCTCCCTGCAAAGCCTCTTCAGGGGATTCCACTCCTTTTTCTTCGCTGACATATTTTGCCGCTTCGATAAGCACATCTTCTTTAGCATACTGAAGCCAAATATGGTTTGCCAGTCCTTCCAATCCTTTTTCTTTCGCAACACTTGCCCGTGTTTTACGTTTTGGTCGGTAAGGACGATACAGGTCATCCACAAGTACCATTGTTTCTGCTGCCAGAATTTTTGCTTTCAACTCTTCTGTCAGCTGTCCCTGCTCCTCAATACTCTTTAATACCTGTTCTTTCTTCTCTTCCAAATTACGCAAATACTGCAAACGGTCAAACAGGTTACGCAGCACTTCATCATTAAGCGCTCCTGTTGCTTCCTTACGGTATCTGGAAATAAAAGGTATCGTATTTCCTTCATCTATTAATTTTACAGCAGCTTCTACCTGCCACTTCTGAACATTCAATTCTTTTGCTATTTTTACGCAAATATCCATCTTCTATCTCCCTTTGCAAATTGTTCCTGCATCGCTTCAAAATCACAAAGCAACCTTATTTATTGTACCATTTTTTCCTGAAAATCCAAAGCAGATTTCTCATAATCTTATTCTCTGCACGTTGTTATCTCATGGAAATAGTGATAAAATAACAAAATCTCTAAGATTTATATTTATACTTTTATCGGAAGGATGTACACACTATGTATTCATATATGACTGCAAAACAATTGAAGGATTCCGCACGACACAGATTGTCTGTAGCCGGAAGCTCATCGGTCGCTGCCACTGCACTGTTCTTCGGCATTACCTTTTTGATTAGTGCCGGAATCAGTACGTTTACAATCAATGCTTCTACTATGGAAGTATCACCCTTATATTATGTATGTAATTATTTTTCATCTATAATCAGCAACATCTTACTTGGCGGTTTCAGTTATATGATGTTAAAGATGTATTGCGGCCACTCTATACAGTTAGGCGATTTATTCTATGCCTTCACAAGAAAAGGCCGTAAGCTTTTAGCTGTTTCCACCTTGTTTGGCAGTATGTCATACCTCATTTTACTTCCGGCAGATATACTATCTTCTCGATTTATGCATTCCTTTTCCATGTATGATGGTGCACTATTTTTCTTTGCGTCTGCTCTTTATCTGGTGCTTCTTGCTATTATCGAGCTTTTTTACGCATTGGTAAATTATATTGCCATCGATTTTCCTGACTATAATACTTTTCATGTATTCCGTATAAGTGCACACCTTATGAACGGTCATAAAGCCCGACTGTTTTATATCACGGTAAGTTTTATTCCGATGCTATTACTCGGATGTCTGACATGTGGTATTCTCCTGCTTTGGATTTTCCCAATGATGCAGGCAGTATATA
>SVFS01000086.1 GCA_015056725.1 Lachnospiraceae bacterium
CATGATTTTGGAAAGTTATGAAAAAGCATTGGAGATACCTGACGAGACGGAATAGATAGGCACAAAAGATAAAGTCAGTAGTAGGCACACTATTTACATAGTGTGCCTTTTCCATGTATAATAAGAAGCTCCGATGTATGTCGGAGCGTATGGAATAAAGCGAAAAGAAAGAGCTGAAATAAGGAGCGAATATGTATATCATAGTGGGACTTGGGAATCCGAAAAGAGAGTATGAAAATACAAGACATAATATTGGATTTGATGTTATAGATGTATTAGCAGAGCAGTATGGAATTTCCGTGAATGAAGCAAAACACAAAGGCCTCATCGGAAAAGGTATGATAGAAGGGCAAAAGGTGATTTTGGTAAAGCCGCTTACTTATATGAATCTTAGTGGAGAATGTGTGCGTTCTGTTATGGACTTTTATAAGGCAGATCCGGAAACCGAGCTTATTGTGATATCTGACGATATCAGTTTAGATGTAGGGCAGATTCGTATCCGCAAAAAAGGAAGCGCAGGAGGTCATAACGGACTGAAAAATATTATTCTTCATCTTGGAATGGATGGTTTTCAGCGTATTAAAATGGGCGTTGGTGAGAAGCCGAAAGATTATGACCTTGCAGATTATGTATTAGGACATTTTTCGAAAGAAGAAAGAGTTATTATGAATGAAGGCATTCATGATGCAATAGAAGCGATTAAGCTGATGCTGTGGGATGACACAGATAAGGCGATGAACTTATACAATAAGAAAAAGTCGCCTGTAAAAGAAGAACAGAAAGCCGAAGAACAAAAAGAAAAGGGATAGAAAGCCAAAGAAAAGAAAGATAAGAAGCAGGCAGCAGAAGTCGGGATAACAGTAAAAGGCAGGTAGGACATGGAAGCTTTGCGTGCGCCACTTAGAGAGCTTGGCGAGTTTGAAGAAATACAGAAAAAACTAAATACAAAGAAACCGACGTGCCTTGGCTTGTACGGATGCGTGGATTCCCAGAAGCTTCATATGATATATGGACTTTCTGAGGCTTTTCAGACGAAGTTTATCATAACATACAGTGAAAAGCGGATGCGGGAATTGTATGAGGATTACCGTTTCTATGACAAGGAAGTATATCTTTTTCCGGCAAAGGATTTGATATTCTTTCAGGCGGATATTCATGGGAATAAACTTGTTACAGAGCGCATTAAGGTAATGCGGAAATTACTGGAAGGTGCTGCGGTTACTATTATTACAACGCTGGATAGCCTAATGGCTCCGCAGCTTCCGCTACAGAGGCTGAAGGAGTCTGTTATTTGTATTAATAAAGAAACCATACTGGATGAAAAGGAGCTGGCGTATAAGCTGGTTGATTTGGGCTATGAGAAAACCTATCAGGTAGAGATACCGGGACAGTTTTCTATCCGGGGCGGAATCGTTGATATTTTTGATTTGACAGAGGAAAATCCGTTCCGTATCGAGCTCTGGGGAGATAATGTGGATTCGATTCGAAGCTTTGATGTTCTTAGTCAGCGTTCGATTGAAAGCCTGGATGAGGTAACAATATATCCTGCAACAGAGATGATACTTACAGAGGATGAAAAACTCAGAGGAGTTCATGTGCTGGAAAAAGAAGCCGAAAAGCAGTCTAAAGTGCTTCAAAAGCAGGATAAGCCTGAGGAGGCGGCCAGAATTAAAAAGCAGATTGAAATGCTTCGGGAGGAAGTGCTTGAGCTTTCCATGAAAGTGAATCTGGAAGCGTATATGAAGTATTTCTATGAACAGCTTGAGTCTTTTCTGGATGCGTTTTCACAGAAAGAAACGTGTATTTATTTAGATGAGCCGGTGCATGTATTAGAACATGCAAAGGCTGTAGAGTTTGAATTTAGAGAAAGCATGTCGCATCGTCTGGAGAAGGGCTACTTGCTGAAAGGCCAGCTGGAACTATTGTATGGTGTAGCAGAAGTGACAGCAAAGCTGGAAAAGTATCCTGTTATAGCACTTGCGGCATTGGATATGAAAAATCCGCTGTTGAAACCGGAAAAGAAATATTCTTTTTCCGTAAGGAGCGTATCGCCGTATAATAACAGTTTTGAAGCACTTGTTCATGATCTTAGGCGTTATAAGAAAAATGGTTATCGTGTACTTTTACTGTCAGCATCCAGAACGAGAGCTTCCCGTTTGGCAGAGGATTTGCGTGCTTATGGATTAACTGCATTCAGCACCGAAAGCGCAGACAGAGAAATTCAGCCGGGAGAAATTATGACCTGCTATGGTCGTATTATAAAAGGATTTGAGTATTCGCTTCTTAAATTTGTAGTGATTTCTGAAAGTGATATTTTTGGCACAGAAAAAAAGAAGAAAAAGAAACGTGTTAAAAAATATGACGGACAAAAAATACAAAACTTTACCGATTTAAAGGTGGGCGACTATGTCGTACATGAGAATCATGGCTTGGGAGTATATCAGGGCATTGAAAAGGTAGAGATGGATCATGTAATAAAAGATTACATGAAAATTTCTTATAGAGATGGCGGTAATTTGTACGTGCCGGCAACAAACCTGGATGTGATTCAAAAATATGCATCTGCAGATGCCAAAGCTCCAAAGCTAAATAAACTCGGTTCTCAGGAATGGAACAGAACAAAGACCAAAACGAAGGCTGCGGTAGAAGAGGTTGCACAGGATCTGGTAAATCTTTATGCTCTGCGTCAGGAAAAGAAGGGATATCAGTTTTCGCAGGATACGACATGGCAGCAGGAATTTGAAGAGCTGTTTCCGTTTGAGGAAACAGAAGACCAAATGGCAGCCATTGCAGCTACAAAATCGGATATGGAAAGCACAAAGATTATGGACCGACTCATTTGTGGGGACGTGGGGTATGGTAAAACGGAGATTGCAATCCGTGCAGCGTTTAAAGCCGTGCAAGAAGGTAAGCAGGTGGCATTTCTTGTGCCGACTACCATTCTTGCACAGCAGCATTACAATACTTTTACGCAGCGAATGAAGGATTTTCCGGTTACGATTGGCTTATTATCCAGATTTCGAACAGCGGCAGAGCAGAAGAAGACGATAGAAGGCATGAAAAAAGGAATGGTGGATATCGTTATCGGAACACATAGACTGCTGTCAAAAGATGTGGCATTTAAAGATTTAGGACTTCTGGTAATTGATGAGGAACAGCGTTTTGGTGTAACCCATAAAGAAAAAATCAAGCAGATGAAGGAAATGGTAGATGTACTGACGCTTACAGCAACACCGATTCCGAGAACGCTTCATATGAGCCTTGTTGGGATTCGCGATATGAGTGTGCTGGAAGAGGCACCAAATGACAGAATGCCGATACAGACCTTTGTTTGTGAGTATAATGAAGAAATGGTACGCGAGGCGATTGTGCGTGAAATATCACGAGGCGGCCAGGTGTACTATTTATATAATCGTGTCAATAATATTGCTGAGATTGCAGGCAGAATCAGCCAGCTTGTGCCGGAAGCTTCTGTAGCCTTTGCACATGGCCAGATGAAGGAGGCTGAGCTTGAGCATCTTATGTATGAATTCATCAGTGGAGAAATTGATGTGCTTGTTTCGACAACGATTGTGGAAACCGGTATGGATATTCCGAATGCAAATACAATGATTATCCACGATTCTGACAATATGGGACTTTCTCAGTTATACCAGCTGCGAGGAAGAGTAGGGCGCTCTAACCGGAATGCATACGCTTTTTTAATGTATAAGCGTGATAAAGTATTGCGTGAGGTTGCAGAGAAGCGTCTGCAGGCTATTCGTGAGTTTACGGACTTAGGAAGCGGATTTAAAATCGCAATGCGCGATCTGGAAATACGAGGAGCCGGAAATATTCTCGGAAGACAACAGCATGGACATATGTCAGCGGTTGGTTATGACTTATATTGCAAAATGCTGAATGAAGCAGTGAAAAATCTAAAGGGCGAAAAGACGCAGGAAGATTTTAATACTGTGGTTGAAATAGATGCAGATGCATATATTCCACCATCTTATATTTTAAATGAGTTTCAAAAGCTGGATATTTATAAAAGGATTGCAAGTATCGAAACGAATGAAGAATGCGAAGATATGAAAGAGGAGTTGCTGGACCGCTTCGGAGAAATTCCGCGCTCGGTGGATAATCTTCTGAGAGTAGCACTGATTCGTATGAGAGCACACAAACTTTTTATTACAGAAATAAAAGCAAAAAATAATTTGATAAAAGTATTGATGAAACCGGATGCACAAATAAATGTAGAAGGAATCCCGCTTCTTATAAAAAGCTATAAAAAGAATCTTACATTCCAGGCGAAAGGCACACCGTATTTTGCCATGAAATACGTTAAAACGGGAATGATTGAACGGGATGAAGAAAATTTGTTGCAGATGGTAGAAGAACTGCTTCGAAGAATGGAAGAACATCTATTGGAAAAAGATGTGTAACAATGAAATGCTCTGTCACTTTTGGCTACTAAGATAGCCCAAGTGGCAGAGCATATTTTAATTATTTGTTTTTGAGAGATTTGTTTATTTCATAATAGTTCCCATCAAATAAATCAAGCTGATAAACAGAACCGTCTTCCAGCATATCCGGGATTACGACATGGGATATAGTATTTCCTTGTGCATCAGATACAATAAGCGTTTCACCGGTGCGCAGATTAAAGCCCATACGCGGTTTAAAAGCGGCATCCTTATCCTGGTTTTTACGTCCGTACATCGTGAAGGATTCGCCGGGAGCTAACGTGATGGTTGGAATCTTTGTTTTGTGAAGATTATCAGGATCATCTGTTATATAAAGTCCGGCAGTGCTTACATCATGAGCAGAAGGATTGTAAAAGACAATGGAATCGTTATCGCTTTCGGTATCTAAGGAATACAGAACCGGTGCGGTAATATCACTATCATCTACAATAATGCTGACAGATAATTCGTTACTACCCTGTAATAATTCCAGAAGGTCTTCTTCTGTTAAGGTCAGGGACGAATCACAAAAATGCTTTCCGTTGATTGTGAAATCTGCAAACAAATGTCCCATATCTGTTCCTGCAAGTAGGCTTAGACCGTTGCTTGCATAGTAAGTGCCTTCAAAACCATCATAAACTTCTTCAATGGTATTGACAGACAGACTTGCTGTATATGGCATATCCACTTTGATGGTATACGGTGTAGAAACCGGAAAATCAGATTGTATAAAGGAATGCATCGTTTCCGGTCTGTTTTCGGCAAATTCTAAAATGGCATCAAGATTTTCATCTACTGTCTGCATGGTTGCCGTTTCATCAACGGCATCTGAATTTAGCAGGAAGTATTCTAATTCTGCACGTCGAACTTTGTCTAATTGCTCTAATGTACGTTCAATGTTTTTGTAAGAGAATGCATCGTTCATAAGGTCACAAAGTACATTGACAAAATAAGCACGACAGTCTTTTCTTGACATCAGCTTACTGAAAATAGGTGATTGGGAATTGTTAGAGAGAATCGCCAAATTATCTTCGTCATAAGCGTAGCTTGTGTAGCGGTCCTGCAAATGGAAAGAATAGTCGCTGTCAAATAAAAGATAGCGGTATCTTCCGTCGCAGATGTTTTTGTCTTTTGCACCAATTTGGGTAAATGGTGCATATTCTTCTGAAAAAGAAGAAGCTTCCTCTTTATTATTAGGAACATACTTGTATGCTTTCACATTGTTATAAGGCCAGTCTTTATCACCGACATAAAGCTTTATGGCATAATATTGTAAATAATTTTCGACATCAACCAGACTGCAGAATTCTTGAAAAACAGTTTCATCATTGAAATCGGCAATGCTGTATATATCATAAATATCCTGGTATTCTTCGGAGTATTCTTCTAACGCTTCAGCCTTATCTTCATCAGATTCTTCAACAGGCATCATTGTATATTCGTTTATGGCAAGCGTGATAAATTCGCCGTCTGTTATGCCGTATACATTTTCCATGTAGCCGTTCTGATAAGGCTCCCTCATCCAGTAAAAACCATTATACTGACCGTTAATGAATACGGCTGTAGGTTTATCGATATAAGTAAGAGGGAAATTATAATCTCTGGCAAGAGAGTGAATCAGAGTATCACGGATAAAACCATGATTAAAATCATCACCGCTATTGCGCAGTAAAAGCCGGTTGCTGCGCTGTGAGATTGTGCCGTCTTTCGTCAAGGTTTCCGGAAAGAGAGTGGCGTGAAATCTCCCATATACATCGTACTTGTTACGGGCAAAAAGCTGTAAGGATTTTTGGTTTTTGCCACGTGTATAATTTCCGCTGATACGAAGACCGCAGTTCTGAGACAGTAAATCTGTTCCTTCTTTATCAAAAATCTGAACAGTAACCGGTCTTTCGGATTCCATACCACGAAGGTTGTAGCCGGCAGGATCTTTTGCATCGGCTTCTGTGATGTCAGGATTTGCTGCGAGGAATTCATCACGCAGCTTTCCTGCTACGAAAATACCATTTTCGTAGCTGAACAAATCGTGGTCGGAGCCGGTAATGCTTATGACATTTGTGTCAAAACGATTAGCGATATCCGTGCCGGTAAAATAAGTATAAGTTTGTACCGGAGATACGGAATCCTCTAGGTATGCGACAAACTTTAAAGTATAAACCGTCAGCTCATCATAGCATGGCAGCGTAAAAGGTTCTTCGTATAATATGCTGTTTGCATTATCGGCAGAAGGGAAAGAACCATCTTCTGTATAATAGACCTCGGCCTGCTTGGGAGCTGTAATCTCAACTAAAATGTCTTCGCTGTAAAAACCGGAAGGTGTTGCTACGGATAAAACCGACAGAGAATCGCCGGTGGCAGTTTCAGTCATGTTTTTCTCATAATAAAAGCCCATACCAAGTAGAAGCAGGGAAGAAAAAATGATAATTAAGAAATTAATAGGGTGTTTCATATTGTAATTATAAATCCTGTGTTGTTTTTGTTGTCATATAATGCAAAGAAAAATTTCTACGCACATATGTTTATTATAGCGAGCGTGAAATAAAAAGCAAAGATGAAAGATGTGGAATATGAAAAAAAATCTGAAAATATCTTTGAAAGATTGACAAATGTATGGAAAATGAATAACATTATTAAAGAACAAAAATGGCGTGTCATGTCCTTAGATAAAGAAGTAGGCACGTAGAAAGGAGCCATATTGACAAAGAGAGCCTTTCGCCATGAATTTAAGTATGTATGTTCGGAAGCCCAGCTTGCCTGTCTGAGAGGTCGCCTTGGCGGCATTATGAAAGTGGATAAGCATGCGGACGCTGATGGAAGGTATAATATTCGAAGCGTATATTTCGACGATTATCAAAATTCTGGTTATTACGAAAATGAAAACGGAACAGATCCTCGTGAGAAATTCCGAATTCGTATCTATAATGCAAGCACAGAAGTGATTGTTCTGGAATGCAAAAGAAAAGCACATGGAATGACACAAAAGCAGTCCTGTAAGATTTCTAAGAAGATGTTGGATGATTTGCTTTCCGGTGAAATTACAACCTTGGAAATGAACGACATTCCTGTGTGGAATAAATTCGCAGCGGCTTATAATACAAGACAGCTTAGACCGAAAGTGATTGTAGATTACGAGAGAACGGTTTATGTATGCCCGATAGGGAATGTCAGAGTAACTTTTGACAGAAATATCAGTTCCTCTACGGATTTTAAACATTTCGGGGAAAAGAATATTGCGAAAAGACCAATTATGCCGTGCGGACATCATATTCTGGAAGTGAAGTATGATGAGCTTCTTCCGGATTTCATTTATAAAAGTCTGGAAATCGAAGCACTTCAAAGAACAACATTTTCAAAATACTATTTATGCAGAAAATATAATATGAAATAATTGAAAAAGGAGAATTTAGCGTGAGCACAAAGGACATTTTAAAGAAATCATTTTTACAATCCATTACATCAGCTGATATTACACCACAGGAGATTTTTCTCGTATTAGCGATTGCAACAGTTCTTTCGTTATACATATACTTTATTTACAAAGTATTAACAAGAAAAACATTTTATAACAAAACATTTAATATTTCTCTTGCAGCACTTGCATTAATTACAGCAGGTATTATTCTTACAATCCAGTCTAGTATCGTTGTTTCTCTCGGTATGGTCGGTGCGTTATCCATCGTTCGTTTCAGAACAGCGATTAAAGATCCGATGGATTTAGTATTCTTATTCTGGTCCATCAGTGTGGGCATTATCTGTGGTGCAAGATTGTACGTTA
>SVFS01000087.1:0-4669 GCA_015056725.1 Lachnospiraceae bacterium
TTAAATCTTACCAGTCTTCTTACTGGCAGGCAGCTGTAACAGGTATCAACCAGAGAGCTGGTGAACTTGGTGTAACAGTTAACTGTACAGGTCCTAACGCTGAATCTGATATCGCAGATCAGGTTAATATGTTAAACAGTGCAATCAACAATGCTCCAGCAGGTATCGGTCTTGCAGCTTGTGATCAGGACGCAGTTCTTGACTCTCTTCAGACAGCTATGGACGCAGGTATCCCTGTAGTATGTTTTGACTCTGGTGTTCCAAACGCTCCAGCAGGTTCTGTAGTTTCTACAGTAGCTACAGATAACTACTCTGCAGGTGCAACAGCAGCTGTTAACCTTTACCCAGCATTAAAAGACAAAATTGCAGCAGCTACAGCTCCTGTAAGAATTGGTGAAGTTAACCAGGAAGCTACATCTGAATCTATCATCAACCGTGGTCTTGGTTTCATCGACAAATTTGCTGAATTAGCAGCAGCTGATGGTTACAAAGTAGCAGTTATCGGTAACGAAAAATACGTTAACGATTGTAAAGTAGATAAAGTTGCAGAAGCAGACGCTAACATCATCATCGAAGTAGCAGTTCCTGCACAGACAACAGTTGACTTATGTGCAACAGAAGCATCCGTTATCATGAACAAAGCTGACACAATCGGTATGTTCGGTTCTAACCAGGTAGCAGCTGAAGGTATCCTTTCTGCTAACGATAACCTTTCTGTACTTAGCAACGATCCTGCAAACGGAATCCTTGCAGCTGGTTTCGACGCTGGTTCTATCATCAAAGGCGCAATCAAAGCTGGTACAATGTTTGGTGCTGTAACACAGTCTCCACTCGCTATGGGTATCACAACAGTTGACGTATTAGTAGCAGCAGCTAACGGCGAACAGGTATCTGACGTTCCTACAGATGGTTACTGGTACAATGCTGACAATATGGAAGATGCTAGCATCGCTCCAAACCTTTATGACTAATCCTTAGTTATAAGATTAGAGTATTAACTTAAAAGAAGAGGGTGTCTCCAAAGAGACACCCTTTTTTAAACAGGTGGAAAAGGTGAATGCAGAGGAGGACTCGCATTATGGGAAAAGTATTGAGAAAAACAAAAATTGAGAAAGAAAATAAGATGAAGAGAGAAAGAGGGTTCTCGATTCGTTTTAAATATATTGCATCTAAAATTATTGTAAGCTACGGAATTGCCATTGCGCTTATGGCAATATGTATGATCTTTTTTGTTTTTAGGGCAAACTCTTTTAATACACAGTATGAAGAAGTACTTAGTAATTTGAAGAAATTAAATTATATCCGTGAAAATGCACAGAGCCAGTCCGGGCATTTCATGTCACTTTGTATGAGTGGAAAAAACATTGAAGAATCCGGTGAAGAAGTGGTTTTGGAGAATATGAATTTGTATCTGGATGAAGTGGCTGAAAGCATCGGCGATGATGAAAAGTATAAAGTTAATCAGTCCAGAATTCTATCAATCCGCAAGCAGTTAGATCCATATACCGAGTGTGTAAAGGCAATTTTTGCTGCAGGTGATGGTACGAATTACCCGACGTTTAGCGAAGAGACGAGAGCGCTTATTGAAGCTACGCATGCTTATAACAGTACTATTGCAAATCATGCACTTGACCTGTTAGTACTTGAGCTTGGCAGAAGTGCAGACATTCAGGAAGAGATATCTAATAATTTCCATGCCATGATTGTAATGGTAATTGGATTTTTTGCAGGTACTATTATTGTAAGCATTATTCTTTGTGTGGCGTTAACAAGAAGTATTGTAGGTCCTGTAAATAAGCTGAAAAAAGAAATTATGCTTGTGGCAGACGGTGATTTATCAAGAGATACACTTGCTGTAACGACACGGGATGAAACTAAGGCATTGACAGATGCGTTTAATGCCATGACGGAAAATTTGAAAAATATTATGAATCATGTAAGCTCTGTAGCAGTTGAATTGGATGATTCTTCTCAGATTGTATCACAGAGTATTGCCGAAAATGAAAAAGGTGCTGATGGCGTGGCAGAAGCAATTGAACATATGACACAGCAGATGGCAGCACAGAGTATGGAATCTGAAAAAACAGTTAATCAGGTACGTGAAATGAATCATGTATCAGAGCGTATCCGTGGAGGGATTGATCAGATTAACGGTAATGCAGTTATTTCCATGGAACAGGCCGGTGATGGTACCGAATTGATTGAAGAATATAGTACACAGCTTGCGCAGGTAAATACAGTAATTGCTCAGGCTGCGGAATTGACAAATAAATTGACAAGCAGCACGAAAGAAATGAATGAGATTTTGAAATCCATTACAGACATTTCTAACCAGACAAGAATGCTTTCTTTAAATGCTTCGATTGAAGCTGCACGTGCAGGAGAAGCAGGAAGAGGTTTTGCGGTTGTTGCTACAGAAATCGGTAATCTTGCAAATGACACACAGATTGCTACGTCAAAGATTACGGATATTATTAAAACAGTTCAAAGTGATGTACTGAATATGACAGAAAGCATGAATACCGGGATGGAACAGCTTGAAAAGAGCAATACCATGGCAGAGCAGACGAAAGAAAGCTTTAGACAGATTGCTGATACCACTAGCATGGTAAGTGCAAGTATTGAAGAAATTACCAGTGAAATGCAGCTTCTTACGGATTTGGTTGAACAGGTAGTATCCAGTATGGAAGAAATGGATAAGAGTATTGATGCTAACAGAGACAGTACATATGATATTTCTGCACTTGTAACAGAACAGAATGCAAACCTGAATAATATCGGTGTGAGTGCACAGACTCTGATACAACAGTCCGCAGATTTGCATCAGTTGCTTGCAAAATTTAAACTTTCATAAATGATATGTGCATAAGCATTTTAAAATCGTGAATACTATTTCTGTAGCAATTATTATATGAATAATTGCGAAGTTTATGCAGGAATAGGAGGAAGTGAAATGGCAGATTTAAAGTGTTCAGCACTAAATTGTACTTACAACAAAGAAAAGTATTGTTGTAAAGGTGATATCATGGTGGGCGGAAAGCATGCAACAAGAAAGGATGATACTTGTTGCGAAAGCTTTAGAGAAGGTAGCAACAGAGAGACTTTGACAAATTCTACTGCTCATCCGAGTAAGACAATCAGTATTGATTGTGAAGCACAGAATTGTGTTTATAACAGCAATTATAAATGTCATGCAGAGCATGTTGATATTAAAGGCTGTGGTGCCGATAATTGCAAAGAGACAACGTGTGCTACGTTTAAAGAAAAGTAAAACAAAATACTTGACGTATATATAATTGCATGGTATCATACTTGAGTATGTTACAAATAGAACAACAAGCAGAGTATCCACTCTCACCCTGCGGCATAGCTAGCAGGTGTCCAGATTTCTATTACTCATGGGAGATACGCATGTAATGCGTGAGTTTTGAGATTTTAAGTGGATGGCTATGCTGTCCACTTTTTTATGTCCCGATTTTCTATGAAAATCGTGGACCAGGCGACGTGCTCCGAAGGAGCATGTTGGTATTTGACAAAGTGGATCACACATTTTATGGAGGGTAAAACCATTAGCGATTATTTCATTAACGAACAGATTAGAGACAAAGAAGTACGTGTTATCGGCGAAGATGGCGAACAGTTGGGTATCATGTCATCAAAAGATGCGCTGAAGCTTGCAGAAGAAGCAGGTGTTGACCTGGTAAAAATTGCACCGACTGCAAAGCCTCCGGTCTGCAGAATTGTTGATTACGGAAAGTTCAGATATGAACAGACCAGAAAAGAAAAAGAAGCTAAGAAAAAACAGAAAGTCACTGAAGTCAAGGAAATCCGTTTGTCTCCAAACATTGACACAAATGACTTGAACACCAAGACCAATGCCGCAAGAAAATTCCTTTCTAAAGGAGACAAAGTAAAAGTTGCTTTGCGCTTCAGAGGAAGAGAAATGGCACATATGGCAAATAGCAAACACATCTTAGATGATTTTGCAGAAGTACTTGCCGATATAGCGGTTATTGATAAAGCGCCTAAAGTGGAAGGTCGTAGTATGACTATGATTTTGTCACAGAAAAAGTAATATAGGAAAGCACAGGAGGATTGAATTATGCCAAAAATGAAAACAAGCAGAGCAGCTGCTAAACGTTTCAAAGTAACTGGAACAGGTAAATTAAAAAGAAACAAAGCTTACAAACGCCATATCTTAACCAAAAAGTCTACAAAGAATAAGAGAAATTTAAGACATGCAGCTATGACAGATGCAACAAATGT
Organism: Lachnospiraceae bacterium; assembly: GCA_015056725.1. Classification (GTDB taxonomy): domain Bacteria; phylum Bacillota; class Clostridia; order Lachnospirales; family Lachnospiraceae; genus 1XD8-76. The sequence goes on from SVFS01000087.1 coordinate 4,267, forward strand.
TAAGAATATGAAGAAGATTTTACCATACTTATAATTTGATTGGTTAGGAGGACGAAAACATGGCAAGAATTAAAGGCGGTATGAACGCAAGAAAAAAACACAATAGAGTTCTGAAACTTGCAAAAGGTTATAGAGGAGCAAGATCCAAACAGTATAGAATTGCTAAACAGTCTGTTATGAGAGCATTAGCAAGCTCCTATGCTGGTAGAAAAGAAAGAAAACGTCAGTTCAGACAGTTATGGATTGCTCGTATCAATGCAGCAGCTAGATTAAATGGCTTATCTTACAGCAAATTTATGTACGGCTTAAAATTAGCAGGTGTTGAAGTAAACAGAAAAATGCTTGCTGAATTAGCAGTAAACGATGCAGAAGGTTTTGCAAGCCTTGTAGAACTTGCTAAATC
>SVFS01000087.1:4769-8117 GCA_015056725.1 Lachnospiraceae bacterium
CGACGTACTCCGGAGGAGTATGTTGGGAAAATGAAGGAGCAGGTATATGAGTGTTTTAGGTCATTTAGAGCCAAATAAAGTATTCTACTATTTTGAAGAAATCTGTAAGATTCCACATGGTTCCGGAAATACAAAAGAAATCAGTGACTATCTTGCTAATTTTGCAAAAGAAAGAAATCTTAAATATACGCAGGATGAACTTGGAAATGTCATTATTTCCAAAGAAGCAACAGCGGGAAAAGAATCCTCTGAAGGGATTGTCATTCAGGGTCATATGGATATGGTGGCAGTGCATAAACCGGAACTTGACATTGATATGACAAAGGAGCCATTAAAGCTTATGGTAGCCGGAGATGATATTTATGCAGAAGGTACAAGCCTTGGCGGAGATGATGGCATTGCAATAGCGTATGCACTTGCAATATTGGATAGCGATGATTTAATACACCCACATCTGGATGTAATTATTACAGTTGATGAAGAAATAGGGCTTTTAGGTGCGGAAGCAATTGATGTTTCTGATGTAAAAGGAACAAGACTTTTAAATCTTGATTCAGAAGAAGAAGGCTGCTTCTGGGTTGGATGTGCAGGCGGTGCAAGAGTAGACCATAGAATCAGCTTGGAACGTGAAACAAAGGATGGAACAGTATATACATGCCGCATTGATGGTCTGCAAGGCGGACATTCCGGCGTAGAAATCCATAAGGAAAGAGGAAATGCAATTTCTCTAATTGGAAGACTTCTTTTTGCGTTGAAAGAGGAAGAAATCGGAGTGATTTCGATAGAAGGCGGTCTTGCTGATAATGCGATTCCAAGAGTGGCAACGCTTACATTTGTGGCAGATGCAGAGAACGAAGCTGTACTTGCAGAAAAGATATGTGCATTTGAAGCAGTGCTCCAGTATGAGCTTGCAACTAAAGATCCGGGAGTAAAGGTTGTATTTGAAAAAGCAAATGATGGCAAGGGTGAAGTGGCTGTTTTAACAAAAGCATCAGAAGAATGTGTTAGAAACTTCTTATTAGCTATGCCGAACGGCGTGCAGGCAATGAGCGCGGATATGGAAGGTCTTGTACAGACGTCGTTAAATAGTGGTATTATCTGCACAAAGGAAAAGGAGCTCATTTTATCTCAATCTGTAAGAAGCTCCATACAGAGTGAAAGAGATGCATTAATCGAAAAGACAGTAGCATTGACAGCTCTGGCAGGAGGTACTTCTACCGTTAGCGGAAAGTATCCGGGATGGGCATATAATCCGAAGTCAACATTACGTGATTTGTGTGTTAAAGTATATAAGGATATGACAGGAAAAGAACCCATGGTTCAGGCAATTCATGCAGGACTTGAATGCGGGCTCTTTATTGAAAAGAGACCGGATTTTGATGCGGTTTCAATGGGACCAAATATGAAGAATATTCATACAACAGAAGAGACACTTAGTATTTCCTCTGTGATTAGCGTATGGAATTTCTTATGTAAATTACTGGAAGAAGCATAGAAGAAGGATAATAAAAGTGCACTTCAAAGGTAAAATTATGTGACCTTTGGAGTGCACTTTTATGTTTGTAAAATACATGTTAATTATTGTTTTCAGGAGTATTAAACTGTTCTGCTTTTAATCTGAAATCTTCTACGGATACACCTAATTCCTGTGCAGCCTGTGATTCAGAAAGAATACCTTTTTGTATTAGAGAAAGAAGTGTATTGATGCGACCTTCTTCTCGACCGGATTCACGAGCTTCTTGCTCTTTCATATATAGAGTCATATATTCACGCCTCCATTCTTCGTTATTTTTGGCTTTGTTTACAGCTTCAGAAAGTTCTTCTGTAAAGGAATCAGTTATTAATTCATCAGATAAATAAGTGAGAAAATTTTTGAGTTCTGAATGAATGTCATCCATATCAGAGTAGGGATTTAAAAATATTTTGGTGCTTCCATCATTTAAATGAAGATGGGGGTCTTGAAGACATAAATTTTCAAAAGTGTAAATATGTCTGCCATAACCAAAGATGTCGAATGTACAAATGAAAATAATATAACTTTTGCTTAATTCCTTATAAGATTGTCCTTTTTCAATAAGATTGATATCAATTACACTTTGATAGTATCGACTTCTGGCAGGAAGCTCTTTGGTGTTAACAGTTTGCATTTCGACATTGTATATCGTCTTTTTGGAATCTTTAACGTAGATATCAAGACGAATACCGTGAGATGATGGAGATATATCAATATTTTTTTGATGTTCAATGAATTCGAGTTTTTCGATTTGGATATCAAGAATAAGTTCCAGTAATTTTTTGCAAAGATGCTCGTTTTGCATGACTTTCATAAAAATGAAGTCATTTGCCAGACTGAGTTTTGAATAAATATGATTTATTTTCATGACCTATTCCTTTCTTGTTATCAGGAAATGTCAAATAGGTCTGTTTATCATATTCCAAATATAAGCGTAATATTGTATGTTCATAGTATACTATTTTTTCAGAACATACAAGTTTTTGTGGTATAATATTCGCGTACACAATGAGTCAAGCATCTGCGAAGCAGATATTTGACGAATGTGCGCGAAACATGATGAAACGAAGTGAAATCATGTTGGGAAAATGTCTGTATTTTACGAAGTAAAATGCGATAGGAGATTTTATGAGAATATTACATTTGGCAGATTTGCATATTGGGAAAAGAGTGAATGGTTTTTCTATGTTAGAAGACCAGAAATATATTTTAAACCAGATTTTAGGCATTGTAAAAGAACGGCAGACGGAAGTGGTATTGATTGCCGGAGATGTGTATGATAAGGCAATTCCATCTGCAGAGGCAGTAGAAGTATTTGATGATTTTCTGACAAAACTGGTGGAAGCGAAACAAAAAGTGCTGTTGATTAGCGGAAACCATGACAGTGAGGAACGCCTTGCTTTTGCAAGTCAGGTTATGAAAAAATCGGGAGTATATTTTGCTCCGGTGTTTTCGGGAAATATAGAAAAGGTTACGCTTCAGGACGAGTGCGGAAATATCCACTTTTATATGTTGCCATATATGAAACCTACAAAAGCCGTGGAAAATCTGAAAAAACTGTTGAATGAAAGTGATGCTACGACATTAGAAAGTGCTACGACTTCGAAAAGACTTACGAATAACGAGTGTGAAAAAATAAATAAAACAGAAAGAAATATTTTGCTTGCTCATCAATTTCTGACAGGAGCTACACCGAGCGAATCAGAAGAATTTTCTGTAGGTGGAATCGAAAATATTGATGCACAGATGTTTGAAGATTTTGACTATGTAGCACTTGGTCATATCCATAGAGCACAGCAGGTGGGGAAAGAGTATATCCGGTATGCAGGTACGCC
>SVFS01000008.1 GCA_015056725.1 Lachnospiraceae bacterium
AATAGATGTCACGTAATTTAAGGAGGATGAAGTTTCATAATGGGAAACGTAAGACGTATCTATGTGGAAAAGAAAGCGCCTTTCGCAGTAAAGGCAAAAGAGCTGAATGAAGAGATTAAAAGTTATCTGCTCATCGATTCTGTAACAGGAGTTAGAGAATTCATTCGTTATGATGTGGAAAATATTAGTGATGAAGTTTTTGAAAAAGCATGTAAAACTGTTTTTTCAGAACCACCGGTTGATATTTTGTATCAGGAAACGATTGATATTCCTGCAGATGCAAAAGTATTCAGCGTAGAATATTTACCGGGACAGTTTGACCAGAGGGCAGACTCTGCTGAACAATGTGTGAAGTTTTTGAAAGAAGATGAAGAGCCGGTGATTAAAACGGCTGTTACATATATGATTTTGGGAAATGTAAGTGACGAAGAATTAGATCGCATCAAAGCTTACTGCATCAACCCTGTGGATTCCAGAGAAACCGATATGGTAAAACCGGAAACACTTGTAACGGTATATGATGATCCGGAAGATGTTAAAATCTTTGACGGCTTTAAAGATATGGAAGAAAAGGACTTAAAGAGCCTCTATAATTCTTTAGGTCTTGCTATGACATTTAAAGATTTTCTTCATATTCAGAACTATTTCAAAAACGATGAGGACAGAGATCCGTCCATGACAGAAATTCGTGTACTGGATACATACTGGTCTGATCACTGCAGACATACAACTTTCTCCACAGAGCTTACAGATGTAGAGTTTGGAGAAGGCTATTACAAAGTTCCATTAGAAACAACCTATCAGAGTTATTTAGATACAAGAGAAGAAATTTATGCAGGCAGAGACGATAAGTTTGTATGTCTGATGGATCTTGCGCTTATGGCAATGAAGAAATTAAAAAGAGATGGCAAGCTTGATGACATGGAAGAATCCGAAGAGATTAATGCATGCTCTGTTGTAGTACCTGTTGAAATGGACTATGGCGATGGCCCTGTAACAGAAGAATGGCTTGTATTCTTTAAAAACGAAACACATAACCACCCAACAGAAATCGAACCATTTGGTGGTGCGGCTACTTGTCTTGGCGGCGCTATCCGTGATCCGCTTTCCGGTCGTGGATATGTATATCAGGCAATGCGTGTAACAGGTGCGGCAGACCCAACAGTACCTGTAAGTGAAACCTTAAAAGGCAAATTATCTCAGGCAAGACTGGTTCGTGGCGCGGCTCACGGTTATTCTTCTTACGGTAACCAGATTGGTCTTGCAACGGGCTTTGTAAAAGAAATTTATCATCCGAATTATGTAGCTAAGAGAATGGAAATCGGTGCCGTAATGGGTGCTGCTCCTAGAAGAAACGTTATTCGTGAAACTTCCGATCCGGGCGATATTATTATCCTTCTTGGTGGTAGAACAGGACGTGACGGTTGCGGTGGTGCAACAGGTTCTTCCAAAGCGCATACAGAAAGCTCTATTGAAGTATGCGGTGCAGAAGTACAGAAAGGTAATGCACCTACAGAACGTAAGATTCAGAGACTTTTCAGACGTGAAGAGGTTTCCAAATTAATTAAGAAATGTAATGACTTTGGTGCCGGCGGTGTATCCGTTGCTATCGGTGAACTGGCAGCAGGTCTTGTGGTTGATCTTGATAAAGTACCTAAGAAATATGCAGGTCTTGATGGTACAGAGCTCGCTATTTCCGAATCTCAGGAACGTATGGCAGTAGTAGTTTCTCCTGTTGATGTGGATGAATTCTTAGGTTATGCGGCAGAAGAAAACTTAGAAGCAATTCAGGTTGCTGAAGTAACAGAAGCACCTAGACTTGTTTTAAAATGGAGAGGTCAGGAAATTGTAAATATCCAGAGAGCATTCCTGGATACAAACGGTGCACATCAGGAAACAACTGTTAAAGTTGCAATTCCTTCTGAGGAAGATAATCAGCTTAAGAAAATTGCAATTCCTGCAGTAGAAGAAGCACTGGAAGCAGGTGATGAAAAGAAAGCATGGCTTGCAGGCTTAAATGATTTAAATGTATGCTCCCAGAAAGGTCTGGTAGAACGTTTTGATGCTTCCATTGGTGCAGGCAGTGTTTATATGCCGTATGGTGGTAAACATCAGCTGACAGAAACTCAGACAATGGTAGCAAAGCTTCCTGTACTTACAGGTAAAACAGATACTGTAACGATGATGAGTTACGGATTTGATCCATATATTTCCACATGGAGCCCATACCATGGTGCAGTATATGCGGTAGTAGAATCTATGGCTAAGATTGTGGCAGCAGGTGGTGACTTTAAGAAAATCCGTTTTACATTCCAGGAATACTTCCGCAGAATGAGCGAAAATCCAAGCAGATGGAGTCAGCCTTTTGCAGCACTTCTTGGTGCATATGATGCCCAGATTGGTTTTGGCCTTCCATCTATCGGTGGTAAAGACTCTATGTCCGGTACATTTAATGATATTGATGTACCACCTACACTTGTTTCCTTTGCTGTAGATGTAGCTAGAGAAAAAGACATTGTTACACCGGAGCTTAAAAAAGCCGGCAATAAGCTTGCATATTTTGAAATCGAAACAGATGAATATGACATCCCATGCTACGAAAAGGTTATGGAATTATACGATGGCATCAAAGTGCTTATGGATGCAGGAATCATCGTATCTGCATATGCTGTTGATACAAAGGGTATCGCAATGGCAGCAGCGAAGATGGCATTTGGTAATAAGCTTGGCGTGAAGTTTGATGAAGAACTTTCCGCAAAAGAATTATTTGCATGTGGTCTTGGTAATATTGTGGCAGAAATTGATGCTTCTAAATTAGAAGAATTAGAAGAAAAGACACAGCTTCTGGATATTGACTATGATATCGTTGCAGAAGTAACAGAAGATGCTGTATTTGTACATGGCGATATGACTCTTGATATGGAAGAGGCTCTTACAAGCTGGAAGAGCAAACTGGATAAGGTATTCCCATACAAGGCAGAAAAAGGAACAGATGTAGTAGAATCTCCGCTTTATAAAGCAGACAGTATTTATGTATGTAAGAATAAGGTAGCAAGACCAACCGTATTTATTCCGGTATTCCCAGGTACAAACTGTGAATATGATTCGGCAAAAGCATTTGAACGTGCAGGCGCTAACGTTATCACAAAAGTATTTAAGAACTTAACAGCAGAAGATATCAGAGAATCCGTAGATGTATTCGAAGAGGCAATCGGTCAGGCACAGATTATCATGTTCCCGGGCGGATTCTCCGCAGGTGACGAACCGGATGGTAGTGCGAAATTCTTTGCAACAGCATTCCAGAATGCAAAGATGAAAGAAGCTGTTATGAAGCTTGTAAATGAAAGAGACGGTCTTGCACTGGGTATCTGTAATGGTTTCCAGGCACTTATCAAGCTTGGTCTTGTACCACACGGACAGATTGTAGGACAGGATGAAAATGCACCGACACTTACATTTAATACAGTAAACAGACACATCTCCAAGATGGTATATACAAAGGTTGTTTCCAATAAGTCTCCATGGCTTGCACAGGCAGAACTTGGCAAGACTTATGTAAACCCAGCCAGCCACGGTGAAGGTCGTTTCGTAGCACCGAAAAAATGGCTTGATAAGCTGTTTGCAAACGGACAGGTAGCGACACAGTATGCTGACATGGACGGAAACGTATCTATGGATGAAGAATACAACATCAATGGTTCTTACATGTCTATTGAAGGTATCACATCTCCTGATGGTCGTATCTTAGGTAAGATGGCACACTCTGAACGTCGCGGTCAGGGCGTAGCAATCAACATCTATGGCGAACAGGATATGAAGATCTTTGAATCCGGTGTGGAATACTTTAAATAAGGAATAAGATTGACAGCCCCACGAGGAAACTCGTGGGGCTTGTTGCGTGTGTGGGAAGGATTTGTTGCGTTGTACAAGGCGTATTGGATTGGGTATGTGCTGTCATAGGGACATAAATGTGCTTTGATCTGCAATTAATGGGAGTTTGTTCTGCTTTTCATATGGTGACACACGTGTCGACAGAGAAAAGGGCGAAAGAAGCGTAAATTCTCTGTGCCAATTCGAGGTGAAACAAATCTGGCGACAGACAAAAGGGCAGAAGAAGCGTAAATTCTCTGTACCAATCTGAGACAAAACAAATTTAGTGACAGAGAATAAGGTATGAGAAGTGTGAATTCTCTGTACCAATCTGAGGTGAAACAAATCTGGCGACAGACAAAAGGGCAGAAGAAGTGTAAATTCTCTGTGCCAATCCGAGACAAAACAAATTTAACGACAGAGAAAAGGCTATGAGAAGTACAAATTCTCTGTCATCTTCCAAGTTGAAGCAAGATTAGCGATTGAACACAGTTTTGACAGGAAAGAAGCAACATTGTAGAATGAGCTATGGAACGTAACAAAGTAGTATGAGATAAGTGGTGTAGTGTGGAGACGATATGTATCAACGCGAATTAGACAAGATTTTAAAAGAAATAGTGCCGGGAGAAAAACGACTACTATTGCACAGTTGTTGTGCACCATGTAGTAGCTATTGCATGGAATATTTGCGCCAGTATTTTAAAATTACGGTATTTTATTATAATCCGAATATTACGAATGATGCAGAATACAGAAAGCGCGTGGATGAGGAAAAAAAGCTGATAGCAGCTTATAATGCACAGGTTGATTTGTACGAGAAATATTACCAAGAAATCAATATGGTATATCAGGAAAAGAAAATTCCATGTCAAGATGAATGTGCGCAGCTGAAAGACCTAAAAGATCATCTTGAGATTCAAGGTATGCGTGTAGATAAGAACACTAGCCGAATTGACATTATTGAAGGTGATTATGAACCGGAAGTTTTTCTTAGTATGGCAAAAGGTCTTGAGGATGTGCCGGAAGGTGGCGAAAGATGCTTTGGCTGTTATGCACTTCGATTAAAGAAAACAGCGGAGCTTGCGGAAAAAGAAGGATTTGATTATTTTACAACGACGCTTACGATTAGCCCTCTGAAAAATGCATCGAAATTAAATGAAATAGGAAAAAATCTTGAACATATTATAAACACCAAAAATGTATTATGGCTTCCTTCGGATTTTAAGAAGAAAAACGGTTATAAACGTTCTATAGAATTGTCAAAGGAATTTGACTTGTACAGGCAGAATTATTGTGGCTGCGAATTTTCGAAGAGGGACGGAAACTGAGAACGTAAAAGGGATTTGTTTGGAGAAACAGGAGTTGGAGACAAAGTAATGGAAATCAAGAAATTAGATTACAATTTTACAGTCTGCAAAGTAAAAGATTATACACAAGTAAATTTGGAGGATGAATATTGCTTTATCGGAAAAACAGATGAAGAAAAATCGCTGGTTTGTAGGACGGAGCAAGTACCGGGTAATGTGACAGGACGGGAAGATGGCTGGAGGGCATTTCGGATACAGGGAGTTTTGGATTTTTCGCTCATCGGAATTCTCGCTCCAATAGCAAAACTGTTGGCGGAAAATAAGATAGGAATCTTTGTAGTATCTACATTTAATACCGATTATGTATGGGTGAAAAAAGAAAACTTTTTAAAGGCATTACAAGTTTTAGAGGAAGCGGGTTATCAGGTGGTGTGAAATATGGCAGAAAGAATTTTTGGTTCGGTAGTTGGATTTATATCGTGCCTTATGTGCGCAATTCCGTTTTTTATTATTTCAAAGTATGAAAAAGACAGTAGGGATCCTATTACTTTTTGGAGTGGAGATAAGACTTTAAAGAAAAAAGTGAAAGATGTCAAGAACTACAATGGTGAAATGGCGGTAGTATACAGAAAATGTGCATGGGCATTTGTGCTTGCGGGAGTAGGCTGTCTGATTTATATGCCGATAGGTATTGGACTGATATGCTTAGAATGCACAGTGGGGATATACGTTGTTTGGCGGATTTATAAGAAGGTATTAGAGAAATATTCTTAGTGTAAAGGTTTGCTATACAAGGAATCTTCATGTATAATATTCGCGGAGAGAAAACCAAGCGACGCAGAATGCGAGCTGATAGAGATATACAAATAGGGAGACACTATGAAAAAAATATTAGACGTAATTTCAGAAGAAGTAAAAAAAGCCTTTGCGGAGGCAGGATATGACGAGGCGCTTGGAAGAGTGACTATTTCTAACAGACCTGACCTTTGCGAATACCAGTGTAATGGTGCAATGGCAGGAGCAAAACAGTATCACAAAGCACCGATTATGATTGCGAATGACGTGGCTGAAAAATTGCAGAATAGTGCTGTTTTTTCAGAAGTATCCGCAGTAGCACCGGGCTTTTTAAATATGAAAATCAAAGAAGCTTTTTTAATAGATTACTTGATTCAGATGCAGGAAAGCGATAAATTCGGTTTGGAAAATCCGGGACAGAATAAGAAAATTATTATTGATTACGGCGGACCAAACGTAGCAAAACCGCTTCACGTCGGACATCTTCGTTCTGCGATTATCGGCGAAAGCATCAAACGTATTTGCCGTTATGCAGGTGCAGAAGTAATCGGCGATATCCATTTAGGTGACTGGGGACTCCAGATGGGACTTATCGTATATGAATTATCTCTTCGTCAGCCGGACCTTCCGTATTTTGATGAAAGCTTTGAGGGCGAATACCCACAGGAAGCTCCATTTACCATTTCTGAGCTGGAAGAAATTTATCCTACAGCAAGTGGAAAATCAAAAGAAGACCCTGCTTATAAAGAAAAAGCAATGGAAGCAACCTTTAAGTTGCAGAGTGGCGTGAGAGGTTATCGTGCTCTTTGGAAACACATTTTAAATGTATCTGTAACAGACCTTAAGAAAAACTATGCAAATCTCAACGTAGATTTTGACCTTTGGAAAGGCGAATCCGATGTGCATGACATCATTCCGGGCATGGTACAGTACATGAAAGACGGCGGCTATGCACATGAAAGTGAAGGCGCTTTGGTTGTTGACGTTGTGGAAGAAACAGATACAAAAGAAATTCCGCCTTGTATGATTTTGAAATCTGACGGAGCTTCTTTATATAATACAACAGACCTTGCTACCATTAAGGAACGTATGGAAACCATGAATCCGGATGCGATACTTTATGTAGTAGACAAGCGTCAGGATTTATACTTCGAGCAGGTATTCCGTTGTGCGAGAAAAACAAAGCTTGTAAAACCGGAAACAGAACTGAAATTCCTTGGCTTTGGTACAATGAACGGAAAAGATGGTAAGCCGTTTAAGACACGTACTGGTGGTGTAATGCGTCTTGAATATTTATTGCAGGAAGTGTATGATGAAATGCTCCGCAAGATTTCCGAAAATAAATCCATGCCGGAAGAAGAAGCAGCTGCGATCGCAAAAGTAGTAGCATTATCCGCAGTAAAATACGGAGATTTATCCAATCAGGCATCTAAAGACTACATCTTTGATATTGACAGATTTACATCTTCTGAAGGAAATACAGGTGTATACCTTCTTTATACAATGGTTCGTATTAAGTCTATCTTGAATAAGTATAAAGAAGCAGGTGGAAAAGTAGAGTCATGTAAACTTGCGGCTACAGCGAATGAGTCTGCAAAAGATTTGATAAAGCAGCTTACAGCGTTTAATACAATGATGGAAAACGCATATGTAGAGCTTGCTCCGCATAAAGTATGTGCATACATCTACGAACTTGCAAATGCATTTAACCATTTCTATCATGAAACAAAGATTCTGACAGAAGAGAATGAAGAAATGAAGAGTGCATATATTGCATTACTTGCACTTACTATTTCTGTGATGGAAACATGTATTGATGTGCTTGGTTTTGATGCGCCGGAAAGAATGTAAGATGCATTAAGAACAAAATTGAATTTTTTGTAAAAAAGTTGTTGACAAGCTGTGTCATTTGATTGTATACTAGCAAGGCAGTCAAGTGATTAGCTTGCTTGCAACGAACCAAGTTCGATGGGATCTTAGCTCAGCTGGGAGAGCATCTGCCTTACAAGCAGGGGGTCACAGGTTCGAGCCCTGTAGGTCCCATTTATCAAACTTTGGTTCTTTATATATATGGCGAGATGGCTCAACTGGCTAGAGCGTCCGGTTCATACCCGGGAGGTTGAGAGTTCAAGTCTCTCTCTCGCTACTAAGACAAACCCTTGAAAATATCATGTTTTCGAGGGTTTTTTGTTTGTACATGAATAAGAAAACTAGCTGCCTGAAATTGATTTTGGTCAACTTTTGGAAAATATGTGCGTATATGACAATTATGCGTGCTTTTTAATATGAAAATCAGCTGTTTTTTAACTGGATTTTTTTGAGCATTGTTGATAAACTAAGTAGGGATAGGATGGGATAGGTATGGATAAAAAAGCATTAGTTGAAAAACTACAGAAAGAAGGATATGGTGTGACGCTTGAGGGGAATGTTCCAATGTTTACGTTATCAGAATCAGTGTCTATAGAAAATATAAAAGAAGTATTGAAAAAATATGATTATGTGGCAAGCTTTGGATATCGTGAATCAACAAATAGTGGTACGAGACCGGAGAAGGCTCTTAAGAAGCAGATTTTTCAAACTGAAGAGGATGGACAATATTCATTGTTTTAGTATACTTGCGGAGGAATATAAATGAGCAAATATGAGAAGAATTTTATTGCATTTTGCGAGAAAAATATGGGATATATTTTCGTAGCTATAATGACAATTATAGGAGTATATGTGAGAAGTATTATGCTTCCATTTATGACGTCGGATTATACAAGTTTTTATCTTGAGTGGTATAATCAATTGAAAGAATGTGGTGGAGTCTGGGGGCTTGCAGAATATACCGGAGATTATAGTTATGCATATGCTTTTTTGCTTTCGTTAGTTACATATATACCTATTCCGGCAACTATAAGTATTAAACTGTTTTATATTTTGTTTGATTTTGTCGGTGCGATTGTTGCGGGAGCACTTGCGAATAAAGTTTATTCAGGAGGAATGAATACATTTGCAATCGTATATTCAGCAGTGCTTTTATCGCCGCTTGTAATGCTGAATAGTGCACATTGGGGACAGTGTGATTTCATTTATTCATCATTTGTACTTTTGTCAATTTATTTGTTGGTAAGTAAAAAATATGCATGGTGCTTCTTTGTGTACGGAATTGCATTTTCGTTTAAATTGCAGGCTATGTTTATTTTTCCGTTATTTATCCTTGTGTATGTGTTAAATAAGAAGTTTTCAATTCTTCATTTTGCGTGGATACCAGTAGGTTTTTTGGCGTCTAGTCTTCCGGGAATGATGTTTTCAAAAAAAGGATTAGCGGGTTTACTTAATATCTATTTCGGACAATTACAACATGGAGAGCTATTAGCATTAAACTATCCAAACATATATTATTGGGTTTCATCTGAACATTATGATATGTATTCGAAAGCAGGCATATTGTTAATGGTCACTATATTTGGATTCGCTACCTTTTGTTTAGTAAAGAAAAAGGCATATTTGACGGAAAACCATATTGTAGCATTGGGAATGTGGTGCGTATTATGTGTAGTATATTTTTGTCCTAAAATACATGAACGATATGGTTTCGTTGCGGAAATATTAAGTATTATATGGGTTGTAGGAAATAAAAAATGGCTATGGTACCCTATTATAATGGGACTAACAGTATTGTTTAGTTACTTTGCTGTTCTTTATGGATATTACTTGTATAATTACCAAGATATGGCACTTGTGAATATTGTGACATTTATTGTGTTTACAATGTATCTGTTTTCGGATATCAAAGCCAGAGAAGAGGAATAATAAATGAAAAAGTGAAAGGACAGAAAAGCCATGAGAATCGGAATGGGATATGATGTTCATAAGCTTACAGAAGATAGAAAACTGATAATGGGTGGGGTGGAAATACCTCATGAAAAGGGACTGCTTGGTCATTCAGATGCGGATGTGCTTGTGCATGCGATTATGGATGCACTTCTTGGTGCAGCAGCACTTGGTGATATCGGCAAGCACTTTCCGGATAACGATGAAAAGTACAAAGGAATTTCTTCCATTGAGTTGTTAAAATACGTAGGTAAATTGTTGGAAGAAAACATGTTTTTTATAGAAAATATTGATTCTACCATTATTGCACAGGCACCAAAGATGCGGCCTCATATCGATACGATGAGAGCGAATATTGCAGATGCACTTGGTATTGATGTGAGTCAGGTAAATGTAAAGGCAACCACAGAAGAAGGTCTTGGGTTTACCGGCGCGAAAGAAGGGATTTCTTCCCAGGCGATTTGTCTTTTAACAACTCCGATGGAGTTACATGCAAGGGATGTAGAAGAAAAGGCGTGTTCAGGATGTTCCGGCTGCAAGAAAACAGAGCAGTAATTTAAGGGAACAGAAATATCATTGAATAATGGAACTTATAAATAATATAGAGGGAAAATCATGGGATTTATTAAAAATATCCGCGAAGAAATAGCGGTAATCCGTGAACGGGACCCGGCGATTCATTCAGACTGGGAAGTTTTTCTGTATCCCAGCTTTAAGGTAATGATGCATTACAGGGTGGCGCATAAGTTGTATCTGAAAAAGCGTTATTTCCTTGCCAGATGGGTGTCACAGCGTGGCGTGCGTAAGACAGGAATTGAAATCCATCCGGGAGCACAGATTGGAAAAGGTTTGTTTATAGACCACGGAAACGGAGTTATCATCGGTGAGACTGCTATTTTAGGCGATAATGTAACTTTATATCAGGGAGTAACACTTGGCGGTACAGGAAAGGAACAAGGGAAACGTCATCCGACCGTTGGAAATAATGTTATGATTTCAGCCGGTGCAAAAGTGCTTGGTTCTTTTACGATTGGAGATAATTCCAAAATCGGAGCCGGAAGTGTGGTATTAAAAGAAGTACCACCGGGATCTACGGTAGTAGGTGTTCCGGGACATGTGGTAAAACGTCTGAAGCAGAACTTCCCACAGGAAGAACTGGATCAGTGTACATTGCCAGACCCGGTAGAAGAAGATATTAATGCACTCAAGAAATCCAATGCAGAGTTAACAAACCATCTCTTGCAGTTGGAGGCAGAGATGAAAGAGCTTCGCAAGGCTTGTAATACGGAAGCGAAAAAATAAAAAGTAAGAGGAAACATTATGAGCATGAAAATTTATAACACATTATCCAAACAGAAAGAAGATTTCGTACCAATTGAAGAAGGAAAGGTACGTATGTATGTGTGTGGACCGACTGTATACAATCTCATTCATATCGGGAATGCACGCCCAATGATCGTGTTTGATACCGTTAGAAAATATATGGAACACAAAGGATATGAAGTAAACTTTGTATCAAATTTTACAGACGTTGACGACAAGATTATTAAAAAAGCAATTGAAGAAGGTGTAGATTCTTCCGTAATCTCTGAAAGATACATTGAAGAATGCAAAAAGGATATGGCAGCTATGAACGTAAAACCTGCCAGTACACATCCGCTTGCAACACAGGAAATCGGTGGTATGCTTGATATGATTCAGACATTGATTGATAAAGGGCATGCATATCGTGCGGCAGACGGAACCGTATATTTCCGTACAAGAAGCTTTAAGGAATACGGTAAGCTTTCTCATAAAAACTTGGATGACTTACAGGGTGGTAACCGTTCTCTGTTAGTATCCGGTGAAGACCAGAAAGAAGATTCTTTAGACTTCGTTCTCTGGAAACCGAAAAAAGACGGAGAACCATATTGGGAATCTCCATGGTGTAATGGTCGTCCGGGCTGGCATATTGAATGCTCCGTTATGAGTAAAAAATACCTTGGCGAAGAAATCGATATTCATGCAGGCGGAGAAGACCTTGTATTCCCACATCATGAAAACGAAATTGCACAGTCTGAGGCAGCAAACGGAAAAACATTTGCACGTTATTGGATGCACAATGCATTCTTAAATATTGATAATAAGAAGATGTCAAAATCTGCAGGTAACTTCTTTACTGTACGTGACATCTCTGAAAAATACGATTTACAGGTACTTCGTTTCTTTATGCTTTCTGCACATTACAGAAGTCCGCTTAACTTTAGTGCAGATTTAATGGAAGCTGCTAAGAATGGCTATGACAGAATCGTAACTGCTGTAAGCAATATCAACTTCTTATTAGAAAGCGGAAAAGATGGCGAAATGACAGCTGAAGAAGCTGCTCTTGCAAAAGAAGCAGAAGGCTTTATCACAAAGTTTGATGAAGCAATGGATGATGACTTTAATACAGCAGATGCAATCGCAGCTATTTTTGAACTTGTTAAATTTGCAAACACAAATGTAACAGCAGATAATACAAAAGCTTTTATGCAGACAATCGTAGATGAAATCAAGATGCTATCCGATATCTGCGGTCTTATCGTAGAAAAGAAAGAAGAACTGTTAGACAGCGATATTGAAGCACTTATTCAGGCGAGACAGGACGCAAGAAAAGCAAAAGATTTTGCGAAAGCAGATGAAATTCGTGGTCAGCTGTTAGATATGGGTATCATCTTAGAAGATACTCGTGAGGGTGTAAAATGGAAAAGAGCATAACATTGCTTCAGCTTATCAAAGATTCCTTCGCATGTGAAAAGCAGGATATCAGAACCTATTCGCCACTTGCACTTGCATATATTGGTGATGGAATTTATGAAATGATTGTCCGTACAGTTGTGGTAGAGCATGGAAACCGTTCGCCACAGACTTTACATAAGACCGTGACAAAATATGTAAATGCCGAGACACAATGTGAAATCTATGAAGCAATTTTGGAGGATTTGACAGAAGAAGAACTGGCAGTTATAAAGCGCGGCAGAAATGCCAAGTCTTATACGACGGCAAAAAATGCATCCGTGCAGTCTTATCGAAAGGCATCCGGCTTGGAAGCATTGTTTGGCTATCTGTATTTGACTGACAATGTACCAAGAGCGATTGAACTTTTAAAGCTTGGACTTGAAAAGACGGGACGAGTGTTATAGAAAGGAGCCGTTATGGCTTATCAGGAATTTACAATAGAAGGAAGAAATGCGGTAATCGAAGCATTTCGTTCCGGTAAACCGATTGATAAAGTATATATTTTAGATGGTTGTCAGGACGGACCTGTTATGACAATCAAGCGTGAAGCAAAAAAGCATGGCTGTATGATGAAATTTGTGGATAAGGAGCGCTTAGACCAGCTTTCTGAAACAGGTAAGCATCAGGGGGTTATCGCAATTGCAGCCGCTTATGAGTATGCGGAGCTGGAAGATTTGTTTGCAAATGCAGAGAAAAAAGGAGAATCACCATTTTTTATTCTGCTTGACAATATTGAAGATCCACATAATTTAGGTGCGATTATCAGAACAGCAAATCTTGCAGGAGCACATGGCGTAATTATTCCGAAGAACAGGGCAGTAGGGCTTACTGCTACAGTTGCCAGAACTTCTGCAGGTGCACTTAATTATACTCCGGTTGCAAAAGTCACCAATTTGGGCAGAACCATTGATGAGCTGAAAAAACGCGGTATGTGGTTTGTGTGTGCAGACATGGACGGTACAAGGATGTATGATCTGAATCTCAAAGGAAGTATCGGACTTGTTATCGGAAATGAGGGTGAAGGTGTCAGCAGACTTGTAAAAGAAAAATGTGACATGATAGCATCTATTCCGATGAAAGGAGATATTGATTCTTTAAATGCATCCGTCGCTACAGGTGTACTTGCATATGAAATTGTAAGACAGAGGATGCGGTAATTCATTTGACAACGAGATGTTTTTTGTAAATAGGATACGAAACTTGCAGAGGAGTTTGTATGCAGCGATATGAAAATATATCTGATGAAGAACTGATTTCCAGGCTTAGAGATGGCGAATCGGATATTATTGATTATATTATTGAAAAATATAAAGGGTTAGTAAAGCAGAAAGCAAAATCTATGTATCTCTTAGGTGCAGATCATGATGATTTGCTGCAAGAAGGTATGATTGGTCTGTACAAGGCGGTAAGAGATTATGACTTTGGCCGTGACGCAAGCTTTTTTACATTTGCAGAGCTTTGTATTACGAGACAGCTTTATACAGCAGTACAGGCATCGCAGCGTAAAAAGCATTCTTTTTTGAACGGGTATGTTTCTCTTTATGAGAAGCAGGGAGAGCAGGAGGATAATCAGCCGGAGCTTTTACAGGTGCTTCGCAGCGATACAAAAGATCCGGAAGAGCTTACGATTGACAGAGAAAATTTAGAGCAGTTCGAGCAGGCAATTGAACAGGAAATGAGTACCTTTGAAAAGCAGGTAATGGAACTTTTACTGATTGGAATGAATTATACGGAGATTGCACGTGTACTCGGAAGGACTGATAAAGCAATTGATAATGCGATTCAACGCATTAAAACAAAGGTGAAGCGTATTCATACATCTACTACAGTTAAGTGAACTAACAGTTTAAGAGTAGGTAGAGTTATAAAGATAAAATAGTTTGAAAATATTGACAAGATAAATTGAACAATGTTAAAATTCAACAGAAGTAATCGTTAGATTGATAAATCATATCAATCTGTGACAGGATGAGGGAGTAACAAGCGTATATCGTAGCAAGTCAACATTCTCGGCCCAAAGGTCTGGCTTGTTTTAAATTGTGAGACTCATGTATAGAAAAAGATAAGACATATTTATTGTGTCAGACTATGCATGCGTCTATATATTTGTAATAGATACCCAAGTATAGTTTGAACTGTATTTGGGTTTTGTTTTTATGCTATTTATATTTATTTTAGAAATAGTTTATTGTTTTTGAGCATAGAAAGAGTATAATCAATATGTGTTTTTGGGGTAACGGATTGGTTTGGTAATAGGAATCAATAAATATATATCAGGCAATATTCAAAATTAGAATTTGTGTAAATAGAGACTTAGGTCAAGGTCGAAAATAGGAGGAATGCATTATGAAAAAATTCGGAAAGAAGCTAATGGTATTGACAGCAGTAACAGTTTGTCTGGCTATGGTGCTAACAGGATGCGGAGCTGAAGAAGTAGCGGTAGAACAGGAAGAGCTTTCTGTAGCTGTTACGACACAGGCGGTATCTACAGGAACATTGACACTTAGTAATGCCTTTGTAGGCACCATTTCACCGGAGGAAACGGTAGCGGTTGTTCCGCTTGCAGCAGGAACTGTAACAGAAACTTTTTTTGAAGTAGGGGATTATGTAGAAGCAGGAGATGTCTTGTTTAAAATCGATGATGAAATTGCGCAGATCCAGGCAACAACAGCAGCACTCTCTGTACAGCAGGCAGAACAGTCAGCAGAAATGACTCTTGGCAGCCAGCAGGATGCACAGAATCTTCAGCTGGAAAGTGCAAAGTTACAGGCAAAAACTGCTTATGAAAGTGCACAGATTGGATATGTGCAGGCAAAGGATACGTTGAAGGATGTTGAATCAGCGGCAGATGATGCACGTTCATATGCAAATAGTTTGAAGAAAGCTTATGAAAATGCAGAAAAAGCGTATAAAGATGCACAAAGTGTTTCAGGAAATGATATCGGAACTTTGGAGCAGAATATGAAAGCTGCAAAAGCGGCTTATGAAAAGGCAGACGAAGCAGCAGATACAGCAGAATCAGCACAGTATAAAGCCCAGATGGCATACTACAGTGCAAAGAGCGGCTACAAAGCAGCAGAAAAAGGTATGGAAACAGCAGAGCAGAGTGCAGAGCTTACACAGGGTGATATCCTTGCAGATACAGAAGCACAGCTTATGACAGGATTGGAACTTGCAGCTCTTCAGGCAGAATCTGCAGAAATTGCTTTATCCTACTACACGGTAAAAGCGCCGGTATCCGGTATTATTGAAAGCAAAAACGTAGATGTAAACGGTATGGCAAGTCAGGCATCACCGGCTTATACGATTGTTAATAATGATACAATGACAGTTACTTTTAACGTTAGCGAAAAAGTAAAGAATACATTAGAAATTGGTCAGAGCATTACACTTGACAGAAGTGGTGCTGTATATGAAGCGACGATTACAGAAATCGGTGCATCCATTAATCAGATGACAGGTTTATTTGAAGTAAAAGGCTGTGTGTCCGCAAATGGAAAAGAACTTCCGAGCGGTGTTTCTGTAAAGATTGTTGCAGATACATATAAGGCTGAAAATGCTATGCTTATTCCGTACGACAGCGTATATTATGACAACGATGGTGCGTATGTATATTGTAATGTAGAAAACAGAGCAAAAAAAGTATTTATTGAAACAGGTATCTTTGATGAAGAACGCATTGAAGTAATAAGCGGCTTATCCATCGATGATATCGTTGTTACAAGTTGGTCTCCAAAGCTTGCAGACGGAGTTTTGCTTGCAGATGTAACAGAAGAAAACTAGGAGGCAGAATATATGAATTTGACAAAACTTGCCTTGAAGAGACCGGTATCGTGTGCACTGGCGATTGTGGCACTTTTAGTATTTGGTCTTTCATCGCTTCTTAATTTTAAATTGCAGTTACTTCCGGATATGGAAATGCCGATGCTCATCGTATATACTATGTACCCTGGAGCAGACCCGGAAAGTGTGGATGAACTTGTAACATCTGTAGTGGAAGATGCAGGTTCTTTGTTAAGCGGTGTGGATTCTATTACAGCACAGTCCTTTGAAAATTATTCTATGGTACTGTTTCAGTATGAATATGGTGTAGATATCAGTGAATGTTATTCGGATTTACGTTCGGCACTGGATACGGCATCACTTATGTTGCCGGAGGATGTAGATACACCAACCGTTATAGAAATGAATATGAACAGTATGCCTTGTATGGTGCTTTCTGCAACAGAGGTGGGCGATGTTGACTTAGTAAAGGTTATCAACGATTCAGTAGTTCCGGAGTTTGAAAAATTATCGGGAATTGCAGAAGTATCTGCCACAGGCGGTTCTGAAGAATACATAAAAGTTGAACTTGATGAAGTGGCTATGAATCAGTATGGATTATCCATGTCCAGTATTGCACAATTCATCAGCTCAGTAGACTTTACATATCCGGCAGGCTCGGTAAAACAGGGAAGTCAGGATATGTCTGTCAGTACGACAATGGAATACGATACGGCACAGAAATTGAAGAATGTGCCGATTACGACAGCAAAAGGGAGCGTTATCACCTTACAGGATGTAGCAGATGTTGTTATGTCAACGAAAGCGGCTTCCGGTGTCAGTCGTTATAATGAAAAAGAAAATGTGTCGATTACAATTCAGAATAAGAGTAGTTTCGGTACGGTAAATGCGTGTAGAAATGTTAATAAAGCATTGGAAAAGCTGAAAGAGGAAAATCCAGCTATTCAGTTTGAAGTGACCTATGATGCCAGTCAGGGTATTATGGATTCTTTGTGGTCAGTAGGAAAAACTCTGGTAGCAGGTGTTGTTTTATCCATGCTTGTATTATTCCTGTTCTTTGGAGATTTTAAAGCCAGTCTTATTGTAGGTTCTTCTATGCCGATTTCTTTGTTCCTTACCTTTATGGCAATGAACGCAATGGGATTTTCTTTAAATATCGTAACGATGGGAGCGCTTGTTATTGCTATCGGTATGATGGTAGACTCGTCTATCGTAGTAATCGAAAGCTGCTTCCGTACAAAAGAAGATGAACCTAGCTTTAAACGTGCAGCACTGGAAGGTACAAAATTTGTAACAGCATCTATTGTAGCATCAACTATTACGACAATTGTAGTATATTTACCGCTTGCAGTATCAAAAGGTTTATCCGGTCAGATGTTTGCACAGCTCGGTTATACAATTGTATTTGCAATGTTGGCATCACTTATTGCCGCAATTATGCTTGTTCCTCTGTTTTATTCGAAATTTAAACCGGTAGAAAAGAAAGAAATACCGATGAATAAACTGTTGGCGAAGATTACAAGTGGCTATACGAAGTTTTTATATAAAGTTTTGAACAAACGAGGCCTTGTTATTATTCTTTCTGTTGTAATGGTTGTTGCTTCTGTTTTGATGGCATCTTCTTTGGATATGGAGCTTATGGGCACAGCTGATGAAGGTATGGTTTCTGTAAATGCAACTTTCCGTGCGGGAACATCATTAGATACAATGGATGAATTTATGCAGAAATGGGAAACCATTGCAGCGGAGGAAGAGGACGTAGAAAACTATTCTGTATCCATTAACTCTTCCAGCATGATGAGCGCCACAGGTACAGGTTCCTTGTCCGCATATTTAAAGAAAGACAGAGTAAAGACAACAACACAGATAGTAGATGAGTGGAATAAACTGGCGGCTGTTATGCCGAATGTAGATATTACAGTATCTTCTTCCGGTAATAGTATGGTATCCATGATGAGCTCCGGAAGCTATGAAATTGATTTACAGGCGACGGATTTAGAGGATGCGATTGCAGTGTCTGAGATTATGGAAGAAAAATTCACAAAGGTGGATGGTGTAGTAAAAGTAACGAATTCAACAGCTTCTTCCAGCGTTCGTGCCAGAATCGACGTGGATCCGTTAAAAGCAATGCAGTATGGACTGACACCGATTCAGGTTGGTATGACATTGAATAATGTACTTAGCGGAAGTACAGCGCTTACAATTACAAAAGCAGGTACAGAATATGATGTCATTTTGGAGTATCCGGAAGGTGCATACAGTAACATGAATGACCTTATGAACTTGAATTTGCAGACGCAGAGAGGAACAATGGTTCCGCTTAGTGATATTGCAGAAGTAGTGTATGAAGAAGCTCAGGAAGCTATTTATAAACAGGATGGAAGATACCTTGTAGGTATTACTTCTACGATTGAATCTGACAAATATTTTGAAGCGCAGGAAGCAATTGATAAGATTGTTGAAGAGATGGAATTCCCGGAAACAGTACAGCCGGCAGACAGTGCAATGATGGATATGATGTGGGAAGAATTTGCAACCCTCGGAAAAGCTATTTTGACAGCGGTATTCTTAGTATTTCTTGTTATGGCAATGCAGTTTGAATCACCGAGATTCTCCTTCATGGTTATGATGTGTATTCCGTTTGCGTTAATTGGTTCTTTCTTCTTGCTATTTATTACACAGTCTACAATCAGTATGGTATCACTTATGGGCTTCTTGATGCTTATGGGTATCGTAGTTAATAATGGTATTTTATTTATTGATACTGCAAACCAGTTAAAAGCAGATATGTCAATAGAAGACGCGCTTGTAAAATCCGGTGCAATCAGACTTCGTCCGATTCTTATGACAAGTCTTACAACGATTTTATCTATGATTCCAATGGGACTTGGTCTTGGTACAAATGGTGAAATGATGCAGGGTATGGCACTTGTAATTATAGGTGGTATGGTTGCATCTACATTACTTACTTTGATTTTGATTCCTACGGTATATATGATTATTGATAAAGAAGTCAGAAAAGAGAGACGTGTAAATAGAAAGGAACGTCGTTTGGAGAAAAAGGCACTGAAGACAAAAGCGTAATAGGAAAGTGTTTTGAAAACGAGTTTTGCAATATGAGAGGATAAATTGTGAAGATGAAAAAGAAAGGTTTGTTGGCGCTTACGCTTGCATGCGGGCTGGTATTGCAGCCGTTTGCAGGAATGCAAAGTGTACAGGCGGCAGAGACTGAAAAAGTATTTCAAGTAAAAACAAAAGCAGTAAAAGATCCGGTAAAGGCAAATCCATTCGATGGTGATTATGTATATTATAATGACTGCTATGTCTATCAGGAGCAATGGGAAACCGTAAATCCACCGGTACTGCCGGGAACAATTCAGTTTCAGGTTACAGATGCGTATCGGTATGAGCGAGCATTGAGAACGCGCATTATGGAGCTTACCTGTGCTGTAAACGGAGTAAAAATACAGCTTCCGCTTAATAACATTGCATTTATGTCGGCAGCAGTGGGTGGAAAAATTTCTGATTTTGAAAATGGTCAGGAGCTGACACCGGTAGAACAAAAGAATGTAAAGGAATGGAAACTTACAATTAAGAATCCGTATCATGAAAAGAATAACCCGAAAGGTGTTCGAGAACCGGAAATCGATAATGTAAGAAAACAGGGTAATTGTATCTGCTTTGATTATGAAGGTTTATATTCTACAGGAAACAGCTATTTATCAGCAGTAGTTATGAACAGCTCCCGTACGGAGATTATCGCTTATGACAGAGTTGTATCGGCAGCAGAACGTGGCTATGGTACAGTAGCGATTCATTGGCCGAGAGAGTATGATAAAGAAGATTATGTTCTTATGGTATTTGCTGAAAAATACAACGGTGATTACATGACAGACTACATCAGTAATATGGTGTTTGTACATCATGGTGTAGATACAAAGTGGGATGAAGACTAATTACATTGACAAAGGTTTTCATACTATGATAATATAGTTGACGGACATAGACGGATTCTTATGAATCCGTCTGTGTATTGTAAAAATATATAACAGATGCTGATATGGCACAGTCGGTAGCGCACCTCATTGGTAGTGTGTGGCTACAGAGTCTAAAAACCAAAGAAAAAATGATATGCTGATATGGCACAGTCGGTAGCGCACCTCATTGGTAGTGAGGAGGTCACGGGTTCAATTCCCGTTATCAGCTTGCAAAAAACCTTGATTTTTCAAGGTTTTTTTGTTTTTGGATAAGAATGCACCTGATTTTTTCTACCCCTATTTTGGCTGTTTGGAGTATTTGAGGGATTGGCAGAAATTAGATGTAGCTCCCGAAAATTTTGAGAGAAGAAGTTGCTCTACCCACATTTCTACCCCCATTTTTACAGAATCATTCATACTTAATCAGGACAAATACGTATGCTTCTATGAAAAATTCTTTGATGATGCAGAATTTTTCACAGCATTATTCTTTTCAGCCAGAAGCATAAGAATAATATCTGTATCAAGTCCTGAATACAATATTTTACGAATATCTTTGTCTAATAGAAGAACCTTCTTGTTTGGTGAAATATCCTTATGTGCAATAGACATAACATTTGACTTTATCGAATATCCAAATATATTCATAAAATCTTCAATATCAAAAGTATGATTAGGAACAAGATATAATGCTATTGCTAATATAAGGATTCTTGAAGGGATAGTTCCATCTCCAAGAAAACGATAATATTGTTTTCTATAGACCCCCATAGCTTCTAGATGTCTGTTTATTGTATAGTGGGAACCTCTGCCGGTTTCCCCGGATATATTTCTAGCCCCTTTCTTTTTGGCGTATGTAGTTCCGCCATCACTATCAAAAATTTTTTGAACAAGTCCTTCGATTTCATTTGTTTTAGTGGTGCTCTGTAATAACTTCTTTTCATCATTGCTCAACATCACTAATGGTAGTTTGAAATAATGAGTAGTATCCAAAAAGGCTTCTTCAAGTTTTTGTAGATATACTTTCATATTAGTTATTGTCTTAAGTGGAGACGCTTCACAAATTGGAAAATCATATAATTTTTCTAACATCTTATCATAGAGTATGGGTGGAGTATCGACATATGTTTTCCCCTCTAAATAATTAATAAAATTCTCCATTTCTCCATAAACAGTTTCTTTCGCTTCAAGCAAATAAGCATCTAAATCAGCATCCTCTATGTCTGCACTATCTAAAACGTGTTCAACCTCATATGTTATATCTCTAGTGCCTGCATAGTACCGTAATTTGCAAAAGTGAAGTGCTGCTACAGCATCTCTAAAGGAAGTATACTTTGCACCTAACTGGGCTTCTATTAAGTCATTAATTAGAGTCCTATAATCTTGCCCTTCTAAAATCGCATTATGAATTTGATGGTTGTATTCTATTAAAAAATCAACGTACTCCATTGTTTTAGCATTTGCTGATGGAAATGTCATATGCAAACCTCCTAAATCTATATTCTAAAAACATCATAACACAACTATGGGTCGTGAATAACCCACAATTATTATTTTGAAGTAAAAAAATGATACCATAATAATATAACAATTAACTACAGCGTTATATGAGCTGTTTTCATAGATAGGAGAAAATTGAATATGACAAGATTATTAAAACCATCAGAAGTTTCCGAGTGTTTAAATATTGGGCGTGATAGTACATACGCACTACTGAAGACAAAAGGATTTCCATCCATTCAAATAGGAAATCAATACCTCGTTCCAGAAGACAAACTGGAAGAGTGGATAAATAGAAATATCGGTAAAAAGATTTACTTATAAAAATAAGGTATCACTAAGTGATACCTTGTTTTTTGTTTACTTGTTTTCAGGTGGAATATATTCTATTAAATCAGATAAAGAACAATCTAGTGCGTAGCAAAGTCGTGCTAATGTTCCTGCGTCAAAACGCTGAGCTTCGTCTTTGCACAATTTTGCAATTTGAACTCTTGTAAGCTCGGACATATAACTGAGCTTGGTCTTATTTAAGCCACGCTCTTGCATTAATCTATCTAAATTTACCCGGATTGTACCATAATCTTTGTTTTCCATTTTTTTTACCTCTAGAAAAAGTATATCCATTGGAGCAGAAAAAAATAAGCTATAGAAGATGTGCATAAAATCTTATTCACATATAGAAGGAATGTATTGAGATAATAGAAAGGTCATGATATACTTAGAGAGAAATTACAGAGAATCAATGTAAAGGTGGGGTAAGGGATGAAAGGATTATTTGCAAAATTTGCGACACTTTCTATGACTTGGAAAATAGCAACGGTTGCTGTAGCATGTGCAGTTTTGTCTGTGGCAACGGCTGCAACAGTTATTGTATCATCCCAAAAGGAAGCAAAAGAAGCAGTTGATTCAGAAGTGATAGCAGAAGTAGCAACAGTAGATGAAGATGTGGCTGTGAATGAAAGTTCTGAGGAAGAGACACAGGAGAAGCATGTCATTTCCGCTGATTCTGAAAGAATAAATGAATTGAAAGACAATCTTTTCGCAAAAGAAGAGAAAAAAGATAAAGAAACAATAGAAACAACAAAGACGGAAGCTAATGCAGATGAAAATGTACCATCTGCTTCTACTATCAATAATGGAACTCCATCAAATACAGAAAATGCTCAAAGTGCAAATGTAGGGGGACAGTCTGCCCAAAATGGAGTAAAAGGCAAAGTACCGGCGGGAACAGATGCTTATTACCCACCTGATGCAGGACAAACATATACTTATCCTGGTGATGACAAAATTGGTTCATATACTGTAACTATTCCTGAAAAATATGATATGCCTTATATTGTAAATGGTATTGATATTAGGGATGGAGATATTGATGGTGATGGAGTTACTGATAATAGTTTAAATACTTGGTATAAGGGTCAATACTTTGTTGGAAGCAATGGAGTTAAAGTTCGTATTGCTGATGCTTACAGAGTTGATGCAGAAAGAATGGTTCCTCATCCAGATGCTATTTTTAGAGATGGAACAGAAAATATTGAACCTACAAGTGAATGGCAAAAAGCAGTTGTTGAATATTTAGCAGATAGTAGTCGTTTAGTATCTCCTAGTAGTTTACCTTGGGTTAGCACTGTATCTTCTAAACAAACTACGATTGATAAGAATAATCCTTCGTTTGTTGCATATAAAGATGCTTTTGATATTTTGTGGCATGAACAAAATAGAGGTGGTTTTTCTTATTTACAACCAATTGATAATAATCAAGATGGTGTTTGTGATGGTATCGGATTGCTTGATAATGCATCAGGAAAACTTGGTTATATGTGGGAGATGAAGTATGATTCTGGTAATGGTTACTGGAAGTTAGAAATTAAAGGAAATTATACTGAACTTATTTGGAATAGTATTCACAATTCTATTAGAATGATTACACCAGATGCTGATGCGGTATATAATGCTATTTATGAGTTGTATTATTATGGTGGAGATTGGGTTGCTGATTATGATGGTTGGTATCCTATCCCTAATGCTAATTCTGAGATATTAGTTCATTTAGAAGGCAATTCTATTTATTATTGTTTTAGATAGAATTAATTATTAATTTATTTTTTAGGAAAATATACTTATTGAACTTGAGAGGAAAATAAATAATGAGAATACTTTAAGAGAGGTTATTTAACATTTATTGTTAAGTAGCCTTTTTTATTTGTAATAGAAAACGTAAAAATACCACCTATGCTTTTAGAGCTTTAGGTGGTATAATTTTTTTGTGCTTTTTGGCACAGTAACCAAATAACCAGAGGAGGAATAAAAATATCTGAAAGGAGAAAACCATATGCTATTTGAATTACTATGGTATTTTAAATCAACTTTCAGGTGGGATTCTTTTGCTAAGGGTATGTTCCAAGGATTTATAATTTTACTTATAACATATCCTGATGCCTTGCAAGTAGCGTCTTGCAAGGACAGAGGAAGACAATTTATATTAACGCTACTTCCTCACAGTACTATTGAATTTTCTTTCTCGTTGCCTTACGATTACATCGTAAGGAGAATAAAAGAACAAAATATTTGAAAAGACTTATCAGAAATGGTAGGTCTTTTTTTGTTTTCCCGGTGATCCGGTTCCCGGATACGGCTAAAACAAAAAAGGAAGTCCTCGAACCATTCTTTGGAATACAAAATCTCGTTCTGCTTAGTATGTAGAAAACAAGTCTATACAGGCAGAAAGGACAGATATATGAAAGAATATTTTAATATGGGAATACTTCCTACAGAATTTTTAAACGAAACATTCGACCAGATGTTGTCAAGCCGAAAAGGAACTATCAGAGAATCTTTTGAGCGAAGTGTTACACAAGTGCTTGATGAATATGAACAGGAACTATATGAATGTTCCTATCTATTAGAAGGGTACATAAATGAGGTGGTACGAGAAACGGATAGTACTAAGAACTTCTATTTTAACAGCGTAATAAAAGAAGCTGGAAAAAGATGTTTGAGAGATTGTCTGCACGATAACATCTACTCTTTTATGGAGAATTACATCTATCAGATGCTATTCCATAAAAGAGTAGATGATGAAACCCTTGCGACATTTCACATGCGAGAAGCTCTCTACTATGCAGATGAAGAAACTACCTTTGAAGAAATCCGAGCAAGAGTTGAGAGGCTTCTTCTGTCTATCTGCTGATGCAGATATATTTTTTTGAGGTTTTTACAGCGATAAGAAAAGTGCATTTGTAAATAGTAACGATTTCAAAAGCATTACAGTTAATAAAAGAAAAATGAAAGGATAAGAGCTAGTATTCTATTTGACGGCACTCGCCCACAATGGGACTTCTTGCAGCAGCTCTTACGAGCAGATGCAAGAAACCCAAAGGGGCTCGAAACACCCTATGGGCAGACATATATAGATTGCCAAAGGAAGCAATCTATGTCTGTTTTCTATTTTCTCTCAACAGGTTCAAGAAAATTCAGAAGCCTTGCTCCTGACCGAAAATGTTTTCTTTGAGTGCCGTCAAATTCTAGCAATCATTTACTATATGAAAAAGCAAAGTCTAAATCTAAAAAATCCAAAGCAGATGCATCTCATTCATACCTTTGCTATTTCAGAAGGTCGATTGTCAAAGGAGCAGATTCTAACCCAAGGAAATAAGGAACTGTTCTACAGAATGAAGAACAATGGCTATATCAAAGAGGCGGTAAAAGGAAGTGGTATCTACAAAGCCACCTCAAAGCTAAAAACTCTGACTGAAAAGACTACAGGGATTTCCTATGGGAATGGGTGTAGTTCCAAGCACTCTGCCAAAATTGGAAAAGCTGTCTCGTATCTTCCTGATACGGTCATTTCAGAAGGACGCTTTACAAGCGGACAGATGTTGAAACAGGAAATGCAGTCTGTCAAACAAACCCCACAATACCAGAAATCCCTTGCACATCTACAAAGGAATATCTTACGAGAAGAACGAACTATGCAGACCAATTTCCAGAATTATATATCTAAGTGTAGTCGTGCAGAACGCTATCAGGCAGTAATCGACCACCGAGCAGATAAAGCAATGTATCAAATGAAACGAGAAGTTGCTTTCAGTGAAACCCCTGTCTTTATACCAGATTTTAAAGTGAGTGTTTCCAGAACGGAAGGTGAATGTATCTTGCACCATATGACAGAACAGATGCAAAGCTTACCCGAAAAAAGCAAAGAGCATTTTTTTCTGGAACAGAGTATTGAAAAAATACAAAAAATACTACAGACAGAGCAGATTTCCTATGACCTTTATTTTGAAATCATTACGGACAATTACGGAAGACCTGAACTGGAAAGGCATCACAACTATGAAATTATCCTGAACCGAAAGGTTCTATATATCTATTGATGAAAGGAGTTTATGCAAATGAGTGACTATTTAAAAGACATTATAAAAAGGAAAACAGACCTTGCAGATATTGAAAAGAAAGTCTTGCTTGATAGGGAAAATCTCCCGGTGTTGTCAAAAGCACACTCATCATTACCACCATTACAAGAAGTAATTGTCAAATCAATTTATCTATCAGGTGGATTATTCCTGTCTGATATTAAAAAACTTTTAGGCTTCCATGCAGACATTCAAAAGGTGGAGCGAGCTATGAAAAAGCTAGTAAAGGACGGCTATCTGATTTGTCAGGGTACGGCTCTGGGAAATCTATATGGACTTACAGGAAACGGTATCAGTCAGATACGCTACCATCACGATTACTATAGTGGAGAAAAACCAAGTGCTGTAAGTGATATGAAGCTTGATGTGGAAGGAAGCCTTACTAAGAGAAGGGTTATTTCTTCCCTGATTGCAGAGTATGTATTTCAGTTTCAGACCAGACAGCTATTTCAGAAATACTACACAACAGACAAGCTAACCCGAAACATTTATCTGATGCAACAATTTTTAAAGCAGATTTTGTTCCGTGAATTATTAAAGCAGAACGAGCAAACACGCAAAGAAAGTCTAAAGGATTATCCTCTCTCTGCGGAGCAGTTAGTTTCTCTTTTAAAAGCTACTTCATACAACCAAAAGTCAGCAGAAATCTTTGCTAATGCCTATATGACAAAATGGGGATTTGATGAATTAAGACATAGGGACATCTACCACGAATACATAGCTTTTGTCAGAAAGGAATGCCTTACAATCCCTTCTGAAAATACCTTTTATCTATTGAAAGAAATGCATGAGGAAAAAGCTTCAGAATATCAGGTACTAGAAATACTTCTATCTTGGAACTGCAACATACTGAAATATGGTATGGAGCGTGTATGGAATTTTCTATCAGAAGAACTAACTAATAATGAACTCTTAAAAAAAGAGCAGACCTTAGAGACTTGTAATCAGTACATCAAATATCTTGGAGACGAAAGGCGTAGCCTGATTCAGACGAACGCCTATAAGAAGAAAACAGACGAAGAACTTCTAAAACAGATAGCTCAAAAACTTTCACATATCGAGCCGTGTCTTGAACGGTTACGCACTAAAAAAGAACTCTTAGAAACAGATTTCAGTTTCCCGGTGATTGCCGGTTATGACGAAGACGGAAGCAGTTTTGAGGAACGAGTTCTTACCTTTAAGCGTTTAGAACAAAACGCTATCTATATGGAAGCAAGCCAACAAGGCAAATTGATTTTTTATGTAGTTCAGATTCAGGACGATTATTTTGACCTTTTTTCACTTCATAAAAAAATATCTATCCTATATCAGATGTGTCGTAGGATTTGTCCTTTGTACAAATTGGAAATTAGAATACTTACAGCTACAGCGGAACAAAAGCGATTTGTTGAGAGCAAACGGACTTCTCTTGAAAAGAAGCTTCTTTCAAGCAGAGAGACTGCTTTTTTGGGAAATATGCTTTCAGAAATCCTAACCGTTCAGGCAATACAGCCTGATATTACAGAACGATATCACTTTTACCATAGATTATATAGAGAAATTATAGGAGGGTCGGACAATGACACAGAAACAGATAATAGAACGCAATAAGCGTATTTTTACAGAATTATTTATAGGAGCTGACATTATGGACTATACCGAACAGCACTTAGGAATTGACTACAGGATTGCCTTACAAGGAGAACTTACGCCTTACATTAAATACCTCATTAGTCAGTCTTGGTATTTTGAGATGCAGAAAGGGGAACGCTCTGATTTGCAGATGGTTCAGGAGCTCATTTATTCCCGTTGTGTGGAATTATCTTTGTTGGAAAAATGGGGTGGAAAACTTGTTCTGAATGGTTCAGATAAAGACAGTCTGATTACCAGATTCGCAACGAAT
The DNA here is from genome assembly GCA_015056725.1 of Lachnospiraceae bacterium. Classification (GTDB taxonomy): domain Bacteria; phylum Bacillota; class Clostridia; order Lachnospirales; family Lachnospiraceae; genus 1XD8-76. The sequence goes on from SVFS01000008.1 coordinate 28,106, forward strand.
CAATCAGATATGTGGGAATTTGGAAGCAACAATTATTATGAAGTTATTTCTACATATGGGGGAACATTCATAAATAAAGGATATGTTTATATCTCAAAACCCAAATTCGAGAATCTACGCAAATCAGCTACGACCGTCAATCAGTATGTGATTGCTGTAGATGTGATGTATCAGAAATACTGTTTTTTACCTATAAATGCAGATGTCCATCTAATGAAGTACGCAAAGGAGCTCCCACTCAAGGACGGCTATAATTTGTCCTTAGAAGGTTTGGAATGGTTCGATATCAACGAAAACGATATTATTACAGGAGAATAAGTATATGGAAGTATATATTACAAACAATGTGTCAGGGAAGGGATTATGGGTAGCCCTTCCCAAGACTACACAGGAACTATTACTTTTTTTAGAACAGAATCAGCTTACAGATAATGGGGAGTATCAAATGACTTCCTTACGAATAAATCCCTTACCTCAACAGGAATGTACAGGGAATTTATTTCTTTTAAATCAAAAAGCAATTCAATTTGAGTATCTCCCGGATGGGGAGAAAGAAAATCTTCTATCCCTTGCTTTTGATGAAGGTATTTCTATTGAAGAAGCTTTTTATCAATATTTATAGGAAGGAACTACCATTATGAATATTAATACTATGATAAATGAATTTCATATCTGTAAAGTTGCCCCAACGCAACAGAGTGTGGATAACTTGCTCTGTCAAATGATTCAGTACATTATAAGTAAAGACTATCTGTTCCTACTTGAAAGAACTTTCCCTTGGGAACAGATTGAAAGTACCCACAAAATATCTGACGGAAGTCTTATCATCACCTCCACACCATTTACAGACGGCTTTCTATTACTAAAAACTATCCCTATGAGAGAACTGTTAGCAAACAGCATCTCAACACCACTTGAAGAAATTTCTCTCGAACAGAGACTTCAATATATAGCAAGAATTATTCCCTTGATACCGTGCTTTGATTAGCACGGTGTTTTTTTGAGTGTGGGTCGCTATTAACCCACACTCCATAATCAGATTTTTAAAAATGATATGCTATATATATGTTCGCGAACTGCCAAATATAAAAAGGAGAAAAGAGGTTTGGTCGACCTAAAAGCTAGCTTTACTCCTGATTAGAATATTGAAAAAAGAATATGAAATTAGAGAAATCGACTTCCAGACAGCTATGGATGCCGTAATTAAGAACCACTACTTACACAGACGAGCACCTTATAGCCACGCATACGGCTTGTACAAAAAGGACACAGGAAAACTCGTTGGAGTTGTTAACTATGGAGTTCCCGCAAGCTCTACTCTTTTAAAAGGAATTTGTGGAGAAGCAGAGATGCACAATATTTATGAACTCAACCGCTTATGGATTGATGACAGCGTCCCAAAGAACGGAGAAAGTTTTCTCGTTGGAAACAGCCTTAAACTTCTTGACAAGGAAATAATCGTTTCCTATGCCGATACAAGTCAAGGGCATGTCGGGTATGTCTATCAGGCTACTAACTTTATTTACACAGGAATGTCTGCTAAATTTTACGACTATGTCGTTAAAGGAAAAGAGCATTTGCACCATGCCACATACGCATATGGTATGACAGTTGCAGAAATGAAAAAGGAATTTGGTGAAGATAATGTCTATCGAGTAGAAAGACCTAGAAAACACCGTTACATCTACTTTAATGCAGATAAGAAAAGGAAAAAAGAACTAGAGAAGAAACTGAAATATAAAGTGCTTCCTTACCCTAAGAGTACAGGAACTGCTACGGCACCTTGATAATTAAATATGGAAATAATCAACGCATTCTCTTGCTGATTCTAGGGGGGAATCCCCCGGACAGCGTACTTTAAATATGTAGATGATTTAGAATAAAACCTCTTCTTGTTATAAGTTATTAAAATAATCTTATAATATATAAAAACAAACCTGTCTCTTATAGACAGTTTGCTGTATGCTATATGCTTCTGCCCGAAAGGGCAGACAAAAACCTTCCATAAAGTATGCAGAATGGAACTAAAAAGGGTTAGGGGTGGAAAATCTTTTATAGAATTTCCGATGGGTAACATACATAATACACTTCCTAAAAGCGTGCCTTATTTTAAGGCACGCTTTTTTCTTTGTTTAAACTATGTTTCATTATATAGAATAGCCTATTTACATAGTGTTCAAAAAAAGAAAGAGAGAACACTATATGAAGACTTTTAATGAATTTAAAACTTTTGTTTATACCAAGATAAAAGAGATTGAAACCGAGTATAAAGAAATTTACCAGACTTACGAACCATCTGAATCAGAACAGAAACTTATTACATTCCTTGATGATGTATGGGACATACGTTTTCAGGACGAATCAAGAAATGACAGTTTGAAAAATGCCTATATACAGCTTGCCTTTATTGATAAGGACAATTCAAACCATTATCTAGATAAAAATTTCAGAATAGCAAAGTTGCATCCAAAACAGAAAAAGACTACACCGCTTTATTATTTGATTTCTAGACTTGCAGATTCTAAGGACTACAATTTTTATCTATGTCCCAATATCTTCATTCACAGTAAAGCTCATTATCAGAATTGGGAGAAATATATATCAGCGTCTAATTGCTACTTTGTTGATATTGACACAGTAAGGACTTCCAAGCCAATCTACAACTGCACCGAACAGGAAATTTTACAGTATCTCCACCAAGAATATCCGTTGTTATTAGAGAGTAAACCATCTTATATCCTTATGTCTGGTGGCGGTTTGCATATATATTATTCTTTGGAGCATACAGAATATCTCTTTGGAACACGATATGTTAATAAGCAGAGATACCGACACAGACAGCTTACAAGTGATTATATCAAGTTGCTAAACGGAGACAAGGCTTGCAAGAATATGAATCGGCTATTACGAGTGCCATCTTCTTATAATATGAAGTATTCCATTAAAACTAGATTTTTTTGTTATGAGGATAACTGTAAAAAATATAGTTATGACCTTTTACAGGCCAATGCTGCGAAGTACATCTTGCCGGATGATCACCCGGTGGTGAATCAGCAAGATGTACTTCGAGAAGCATCGTCTATAAAAGAAAAAGATACACCTAAAGCACATGAAAGAAAAATAAATACTACTGCTGAATATCGTTCCCAAATTGCGACCAAAGCTCGAAAAGCACTCTTTACAGCAAGGAGAAACGATTTGGAAAAATGGTTTTTTATGCACCTAAAAGATATGGATGGCTATAGACATAAGTTCTTCCTGATTTATTCTATCGTGTTAAGAAACCTCAATTCCAAAGAAGATTACATTTTCCGTCAATGTAGTGCTCTAAACAATAAACTTTCCAATCCTTTTAGTGAAAGTGAATTGGAAAGAACTATCACACAGAAAGTAAAGTATAATTTCAAAAACGAAACGATTGCTGAATTTTTGGACTTTACTCAATATGAAATAACGGATTTTGAATGTCATTATGAAAAAGAAGCTATTGAGCAGTATCACAGAGAATGTGCTAAAAAGAATCGTGAAAAAGCCAAAGCTGAAAGGTGTAAAAAACAAGCAGAAAAAGAATCTCGAATCTTTTCTATTATCAAATCTAACCCTGACGCAACGGTAAGGGAACTAGCAAAGCTCATTTCCTGTTCCCCGGCGACTGCTTGCAGATGGGTTAAAAAGTATAAGGGAAGTCAATAGACTTCCTATTATATTTCTTATCCTTGTTTCATTTTGTAGTATTGCATTATCAATTCTATCTTCATATATAGCTCCATATGCTCAAACACGTTTTGGTTATAACATGCCTACAGAAATCTAATATATAAGGTAGTTAATAATTCCACTCTTATAGTGGTAAATCAAACACACATTACAGGCTGTATAGCCAAAACAAGGAGGAAATGAATATGAAGAAAACTTACGAGGAATTTTGCAGTTATGTGGAAGAGAATATTCTCTCCCTGATGTCTGATGATGTAAAGCGAAGTGCTCATGTTGAAGACATTTGTAAAAACAATGGAGTGAAGTTAAAAGGACTTATTGTGACAACAGATACCTCAAACATTAGTTTCACACTTTATCTGGAATACTTTTATGAAGAGTATGCGATTGGTCATGCGTCCTTAGATGAAGTGCTTGCGGAGATAGCAAATACCTATTCTGATAAAGAGATACAGGGATATGCTTCATTCGACATCAATTCTTTACAGGAAGCCAATATTATAGGGTGTCTTGTAGGAACAAATAATAATATGGAGTATCTTAGGGATATTCCTTATGTGCCTTGCGGAAGTGATTTTGCTATTATCTTTAAGTATTACTTTGAAAGGACTAATAACGGAATGATAGCAACCATCACCATTACGGATAGTTTATCAGAAAGACTCGGATATGATATTGATAAACTAAAACAGTTGGCTATGGAAAATACACCTAGATTACTTCCTTTAAAATTTGAGTCTGTACCGAACTTGCTGTCAGGACTCGAAGGGTTCTCTGATGAGTTGTATGAACAAGCTAATATACCAATGTATGTAATCTCAAATGAAAGGAATAGCTATGGAGCAATTGCTTTGCTCTATCCAGGTGTACGAGAAATGCTATTTGATATGTTTGAAAGTGACTTGGTTTTAATACCTAGTTCCATTCATGAATGGCTTGTTATTCCGCAGTTAGAAGGAATAGAACTTAAAGAGATTGATGAAATGATTTATTCCGTCAATCAAACACAGCTCATAGCAGAAGAAGTTCTTGGAGAAAGAGCATATGTATTAAAGAGGGGGACTAGTGATATTTTTGAATCACTTGCTATAGATTATGCCTATTCCGAGTAGGTTATAATTTCCTTCTATTTATGAGCTCTGGGTCGTTAGTGACCCAGAGCTTTTAATGTACATATTAAAAAATGATATCATAATATTACAAAAAGAAAATTGTGTACATTGAAAATTGAATATAACTAATTTGCATAAAAGTTACTTGTTAGAAAAATTTCACAGAATATCTGAAGCATCGGTAAATCCATTGCTCCCGGTATTCTATTATAGGAGGAATTTATATGACTACTACAAAAAGAAGAAAGAATGCTAATGGAGATGGTTCTTGGAGCATAAAAAATATAAAAGGAACGGAATATCATGTTTTTAAAAAGTACTACAACGGAAAACGAAAAGACTTTTATGGTAAGACCAAAGCGGAAGCAAAAAAGAAATGCAAAACATATGAAGAATCTCTAGTTATAAGTGATGAAAAAGTTTTCAAGCGTATGCACTTGGAGGACTATATGGAGTTTTGGTTGTATGAAAAATTCAGAGGAGCGGTTAGTCCACGAACTTTTGACGATAAGGAGCTAATAATGAATTCACATATCATAGGGACTCCTGTTGGACATATGCAGATGGGAACTATCGATACGGAATTGATTCAGGAGATGCTCTATGAAAAGGCAGAAACTTATTCCTTATCTACCTGTCAAAAGATTTACTTCATCTTAAATCAGATGTTCACATATGCAGTACGAAAAGAAGGACGATACAGAAGTAATCCTATGGAGAAGGTCGACAATGTGACGAAGAAGAGAGTTAAACAGAAACCAAAGGACGAACTTTTCTTGGAAGAAGCTGATATGAGAAAGCTTGTGGCAGAAGCAACAAGATTAAATGAGGTTGGACATCAAATAAATGGAGAGATAGGAACTCCTGTATATGGTGTTAATGCTGACCTTATACTGATGCTTTTATATACGGGTGCTAGAAGCGAAGAAGGACTGGCTTTACAGTTCAAAGATTTTGTCGAAATAGATGGTAAGGTTTTTGTTCACTTTCAACATGTAATCAAAGATATCGTACTTCGAGATGAAGATGGTAAACCTATTTTAAATGAAAAAGGTCAAAAAACATACAAACGGATTGACTCTACAGAGATGAAAAGCGAAGAGAGTAATCGTTATGTACCACTTAACAAGAAAGCGACAGCACTTTTTAATCGAATTAAGGATACTCGACCGAACCATAAACCAAATGACTATCTCTTTGTTACAGAGAATGGAACACTTCCAGAGACCAAAAATGTAAGACGGACATTAAAGAATATGCTAATACGGGCAAAGTGTGATGTTACAGACATGGGGCTACATGGATTGAGAAGAAGCTTTGCAACGGACTTAATCAATAAAGATGTTCAACTTGTTGTTATTAGTGAATTGTTAGGACATGCAAATGTCATTGTTACGCAGAAACAATATGCAAAGATTTTGAAATTCAAAAAAGTACAAGCTATGGAGTTGGCAAGCTTTGCAACAATTGATGAAGCATTAAACGAAGTAGAAGAATAGTATTATAATAGGAAAGAAGCTCTTAGTAGAGCTTCTTTTTTTTGATGTTTGAATACCCGGTGATGTGGCTATTATAGAATTTCTACCCCTATTTTGGTGTTATACAAATTGGTTTGAAATATTGAATTGTATATATTGTTAGATAATTTAAACACTTTAAACTTGTTGTTTTTACTGACTTTGTAACAAGTCTGTTGAGAATTAAATTGAATTGTGTAATAATTTCAAAAAGGGGGGCGACTCACGCACAAAGCGATTTTTGATTTCTACCCCTATTTTTTCGTCTTTTTGCCCTAAATAATTGGGATTTTCATTTTTCTACCCCTATTTCTACCCCCATTATGTCAGAAAAGAGCCGTGGAATATAGGATAGAACAGGAAGTTGCAACCAGATATAAAAGCACGGAAAGCCTTGATTTTACTGGCTTTTTAGGGATTTGGAGTTAAAACTGATAAATTGCATAGTACAACAATAAACGCGTTGGTAGTGAGGAAGGTCACGGGTTCGATTCCCGTTATCAGCTTAAAAGCCCTTGGAGAATCAAGGGCTTTTTGCTTACAATTAGAGAAATGTACGAAAAATATTTCTGATTTGTAAAAAAATGCTATAATGAATATAGAGGTGTTATTAGTAGCATTGCGTATACTGTATAAAAAATAATGGAGAATGATGATGATAGATGCGAAGAATTTTAAACATTTAAACTATATAAAGAAAGAACCTTTGTCTGGTAGTTATGATGGTATGCGCTACATGCTTATGAAAGAAAAAGATGAGAGTGGCGATTATATACAAGGATATGTATGGCCGGAGCCGTTAGGCTTTGCCAAGACGGCCGATGATAAAAAGACAGGCTGTCGTTTTACACTTGATGAAGATGGAGTAGGAGATGCTGTGGCATGGCTTAATAAAGAGTATTTTGAACATTATATGAAACAGTAAAATTAGAATGATAGAAGATAATATAAAAAGAGGCTTACAACTTGTAAGCCTCTTTGCTTTTTTCTATTGTGCGGTTATTGCTCCGGCATTCATTTGCTGTTGCAATAATGCTGCCTGTTGAGCAGCTGCCTCAGCTGCTTGTTGTGCAGCTAACGCATTCAATTCCATTTGATGTTCCTGCGCTTGGATTAAGGCTTCATGTCCCGGTGTTGCAAAGAACAGCGCATTATGCTGACACTGCATAATCGGAGTCTGTACTGCCATAGGATCAATTGGCAATCCTGTAAGAGGATCGATTTCTGTCGGCTGCTGTACAACAGGAGTGGTTTCCAGAGTATTAGCAGGTACAGGAGGAGTTAATGTATCAGGATTAAGTGCCAATACACCGGATGCCTGGAATGGACATTCAGGACTTGCCGGTAATAAATCAAATGCACAGATAGTTCCTGAATAATGAACATTACAGGTTGTTTCCGGAACAGTTCCTTCTGCAAAGTATTCTGTTTTTAATGTACCATCACATAATCCCGGAACCGGAAGCTTACCGGACTGTGAACATACAGTTGCTGTTGTAATACCGGATGGAATCGGGAAAGACTGGTTTGGAAGTTCTGCATGGATTTCAGACATTACTTCACGCCACAATTTTTTTGCCAGATTCTTTTCTTCGGTAGAGGTAAGCTTTGTAGTGGTTACGTTGTTATCAAAGCCGGCCCATGTAGTTGCGGTATAATAAGGAGTATAACCTGCAAACCATACATCGACATAATCGGAAGTTGTACCTGTCTTTCCGGCAATAGACATACCACCGAAGTTGACAGAACCTCCGGTACCGCTTGTTACTACATCTACCATTGCATCTGTTAATAGGAATGCAGTTGTTTCTTTAATAACGCGGCGACTTTTCTGAGTCTGTGTTTTATCTAAAATAAGGTTACCATCATGGTCGGTAATCTTTGTATAAAGAATTGGCTCATGATAGATACCGCCGTTTGCAATACTTGCGTACGCAGCATTTAATTCTTCATTTGTAACACCAACGGTAATACCGCCAAGGGCAAGAGACTGCTGAATATCGGAATAAATCTGATTATTTACCATTTTATTAGCTACCAGTGTAGTAAATCCGAAAGAATTCAGATAGTCAAAACCGAGCTGAGGGGTAATCTTAGTTAATGTCTTAACAGCAATAACATTTAAGGAATCGCGGATACCATCTCTGTAAGAACAGATACCACGATATTCTTCACCGTACCAGTTGCTGACCGGACGACCACCTTCGTAGTTATATGGCTCATCCATATGAACATCAGCAAGAGTAGCACCTGCACTGTCAAGTGCCGGAGCATAAGCAGCAACTACTTTGAAAGTAGAACCCGGCTGACGAGGACCGTCAGTAGCACGGTTTAAGGTACGGCTTGCCATTTTGCTTCCGCGTCCGCCAATCATGGCTACGACATGACCTGTGTGCTGGTCCTGAATGGTAAGAGATACCTGTGGCTGTGGTGTTAAAGTAACGTTTTCAGCAAGCTCTTCATCGCCTTCAGCCATAACACTTGCTTTGTATAAATCAATATCGGCGTATGCTTCTTCTGAGGAAGTATACATAAGCTTATAGGTGCTCTTTACATTTTCTTTAAACCAAGCGAGCATCTTCTGGGTGCTGAAATTTTCTACATCTCCGTTTGGATGCTGGATAGTAAGCTCATAAGAAAGCTCCCATTTTGTATTTTCAGGGAAGTTTTCTTCATTTGAAAAAACGTCATCACAAATTTTCTGAATGGATGGGTCCTGCGTAGAATAAATCTTGAGACCGCCACTGTATAAAAGAGAAAATGCTTGATTTTCATTATAGCCCGCTTCGACAAGGTCAGCCAGAACATCATCAACCAAAGCATCTACAAAGTAAGAGTTGATAGTGTCATCACCTACTTCGATGTTAATGGTCTGGATACGATCATATACATTATCAGCAAGTGCTTCATCATATTCAGCCTGAGTGATATAGCCCTGTTCTAACATGTGGCGAAGTACCTTCGCACGTCGCTCGGCATTTTTTTCCGGTCTGGAAATCGGATTGTACTTGGATGGATTCTGAGTGATACCTGCAATAACAGCACACTCAGATAAGGTCAGTTTGCTTACATCCTTGTTGAAATATCTAAGGGAAGCAGACTGAACACCAAGAGTATTTTGTCCGAGGTTAATCGTATTCATGTAATTTTCAAGAATGGTATCTTTGTCCATAACTTTTTCAAGCTCGAGAGCAAGATACTGTTCCTGGATTTTACGTTTTACCTTATCAATGGTAGAATTCTCGGATGTCCAACCGGTAAATACGTTGTTTTTCAAAAGCTGCTGTGTGATTGTGCTGGCACCCTGAGACAGATTTCTGTCTTTGATTGCAGTAAAGCCGGCACGGATAATACCCTGAATGTCGATACCATTGTGCTCGTAAAAACGTTCATCCTCGATGGCTACAAAAGCATGTGCCAAATCTTCCGGAATGTCTTCCATAGCTTTCGGGATACGGTTAGAATCTGCGGATACAAGTTTAGCAGTCTGTTTTCCTTCAATATCGTATACGAATGTTGAATAGCCGGATGGCGATACATCGATATTGGAGATGTCCGGAGCAGTTGCAAGGATACCTTTAAAGACACCAATACCTGCAACAATACCGATAACACCTGCTGAAACTATGAGCAGAAGTAATATTTCTAATACAAATATAGAAATTTTTCTTCCCCAACGGACACCGTTTGCATTTAACTGCTTCTGTCTGTTGCGGACTCCTTTTTTTCCATAATTCATAATTAATGCCTCCTATGCACACATCGTTTATTATACCAAAAATAAAATGGTAAATAAAGGCTTTTATAAATACTTAAGAAATAATTAGAAAAATCTTCCATAAAAAGAATTGTTCACAATAATATGTGCTTTTATTCTTTCTTATGGTAAGATGAAACAAGGAAACAGATAGTTTGTATTGGAGGAAGAAGGTATGGCAGCGGTAGAAAAGTATCGTATCGTACTGACAGAAGGCCAGGGAGAAATTGAAGAAAAGAAATCCCGGTTTATCTGCAATATCAGACCGGTAAAAACGGAAGAAGAGGCAGTGGCTTTCATAGAAGAAATGAAAAAGAAATATTGGGATGCACGACATAATTGTTCAGCGTTTGTACTTGGAAAACGACAGGAGCTGACAAGATGCAGTGATGACGGAGAGCCTAGCGGAACAGCAGGCAGACCGATGCTGGAAGTTTTGCTGGGGGAAGGACTGTGCGATGTGGCAGCTGTAGTGACAAGATATTTTGGCGGTACACTATTAGGAACAGGCGGACTTGTACGAGCTTATACACAGGCAGTAAAAGCCGGAATTGAAATGTGTGAAACCGGTTATATGAAGTATGGTATAAAACTGCAGATAGAAACCGATTATAATGGAATAGGAAAGATTCAGTATATTTTAGGTAAGCATAATATTGATGCAAGAGACGCAGAATATGGAGCCGGTGTTGTACTACGTGTTGTAATAGAAGAAGGAAAGGTTAACGCTGTTTTAAAAGAAATCACAGAGGCGACCAATGGACAGGCAGTAGTAGAAGAACTGGATAAGGTGTATTTTTTAGAAAAAAATGTATAGAAAAAGTCGACAAATAGATAAAAAAAAATTACAATAAAATATGGTGGATGCTTACGGCAGATACGGTGTGAAATAAAAGCAAAGAAGGAGGACTGTTTATGGAAGAAGAAATCTTAGAACTTGAGATTAAAGAATTATTGGAAACAAAACAGTATACTCGTCTTCGTCAGAAGGTGGCTGAAATGAATGAGGCAGATATTGCATTTGCTATGGAAGAACTGGAAGAAGAAGAACTTTTAAAGATGTTTCGTATCCTGCCCAAGGGGATGGCAGCAGATGTTTTCTCCTATTTGGAGGTAGAAAGTCAGCAGTTTATTATTACATCCCTTTCAGAGCGTGATGCAGGTTTGATTATCGATAATCTGATGTCGGACGATGCTACGGACCTTTTGGAAGAAATGCCGGCAAGCGTGGTAAAAAGACTGCTCGCCTGTGCAAGTCCTGAGACAAGACGTGATATCAATCATCTTCTGCGTTATCCGGAGGATAGTGCCGGAAGTATCATGACGGTAGAGTTCATGGACTTGAAAGAGGATATTACCGTAGAAGAAGCTATTGCCAGAATCAGAAAAAAGGGTGTAGACAGCGAAACGATTAATATTTGTTACGTACTTGATAAGCAGCGTACATTGATCGGTACGGTTGCACTCAGATATTTGCTTTTGTCTGAGCCGGATGCGATTATCGGAGATATCATGCATGAAAATGTTATCTCATTAAATACGTTGATGGATCAGGAAGAAGTAGCAAGACAGTTCCAGAAATACGACTTTACTTCCATGCCGGTTGTTGATAATGAAAACCGACTGGTTGGTATCATTACCGTCGATGACGTTGTGGATATCATGGAAGAAGAGGCTACCGAAGATATCGAAAAGATGGCAGCTATTGTGCCGACAGACAAGCCATATATGAGAACGGGTGTCTGGGAGACAACTATGACGAGAATTCCATGGCTGCTGTTACTCATGCTTTCTGCAACTTTTACGGGAAAAATTATTAATTCCTTTGAAAGTGCATTAAGTGCCTGTGTAGTATTGACAGCATATATTCCGATGCTGATGGGAACAGGCGGAAATGCCGGCGGACAGTCAAGCGTAGTCATTATTCGTGGTATTTCCTTGGATGAAGTAGAGTTTTCGGATATATTTAAAGTTGTTTGGAAAGAATTTAGAATTGCCATTGTTTGTGGTGTGATACTTGCAGGTGTCAATTTCTTAAAGATGCTGTGGCTGGACCAGTCGACTATATTAGTGGCAGCAGTTGTTTCCATTACATTAGTAGTAACATTGATTTGTGCCAAGGTACTTGGCTGTATCCTGCCAATGCTTGCAAAACGTGCGGGATTTGACCCGGCTGTTATGGCAAGTCCGTTTATTACAACGGTGGTAGATGCGGTGTCCTTGTTTACTTATTTTAGTGTGGCTACATTAATTCTTGGACTATAATCTTTCCACAGTATATTATTTTATTGAAAAGAAAAACAGGTTAAATAAGATGATTAGAGAGAAAAAGATACTTCCCGGTAAATCAGGAAGTATCTTTTTAGTTTGCGTTTATTGTGCATTTTTCTTAGCGTTTGCAGCACGTTTTCTCATGGTAGGGTCCAGTATTTTTTTGCGGATTCGAAGTGTTTTTGGTGTTACTTCCAGTAATTCATCTGTGTCGATGAAATCCAGACACTGCTCCAGACTCATCAGCTTTTTCGGAGTGAGACGGAGTGCTTCATCTGCACTGGAAGAACGGGTATTGGTCAGATGCTTTGTCTTGCAAACATTGACTTCGATATCTTCCGCTTTTCCGGTCTGACCGATAACCATACCGGCATATACTTTTTCACCGGGTCCGATGAAAAGGCTTCCACGCTCTTGGGCATTGTATAAACCGTAGGTAATAGCCTCGCCGGCTTCGAATGCAATGAGAGAGCCTTGTTTTCTGTACTGGATATCACCTTTATATGGTCCATAGCCTTCAAACTGAGTATTCATAATACCATTACCTTTGGTATCGGTAAGAAAATCACCGCGGTAGCCGATTAATCCACGGCTCGGCATTGCAAATTCCAAACGGCTGTAGCCGCCGGAAGCCTGTCCCATATTTTGAAGCTCACCTTTACGAAGGCTTAATTTCTCAATAACAATTCCGGAAAACTCTTCAGGAACATCCACATAAACGGTTTCCATCGGTTCAAGGAGTTTGCCGCGTTCATCTTTTTTATAAATAACTTCCGCCTTACTGACTGCAAATTCATAACCTTCCCGACGCATGTTTTCAATTAAGACGGATAAGTGGAGCTCGCCGCGTCCGGATACCTTGAAGGCATCTGTGCTGTCGGTTTCTTCCACACGAAGAGAAACATCGGTGTTTAATTCTTTGAATAAACGGTCACGGATATGACGGCTTGTAATGTATTTTCCTTCCTGTCCGGCAAGTGGAGAATCATTTACGATGAAATGCATTGCAATCGTTGGCTCGGAGATTTTTTGGAAAGGAATCGGAGATACGTTGTCAGTTGCACAAAGTGTATCGCCGATATGGATATCTGTAATACCGGAGATGGCAACAATAGAGCCAATGCCGGCTTCTTTTACTTCTACCTTATTTAATCCGTCAAATTCATATAGTTTGCTGATTTTTACTTTCTTTTGTTTGTCAGGCTCATGATGATTAACAATGATGACTTCCTGATTCACTTTTACCGTTCCGTTATCTACTTTACCAACACCGATACGACCTACATATTCATTGTAATCAATGGTGCTGATTAATATCTGAGTGCCTTCATCCGGATCACCTTCAGGAGCAGGAATATGTTCAAGGATAGTATCAAATAAAGGTGTCATATCTTTATTTTTGACAGTCAGATTGCGGGTAGCACTTCCTTTTTTAGCGGAAGCATATACAAACGGACAATCCAGCTGCTCATCGCTGGCATCCAAATCAAGGAATAATTCCAGTACTTCGTCCTCTACTTCTTCCGGGCGTGCTTCCGGTCTGTCAATTTTATTGATACAGACAATAACGGATAAATTTAATTCCAATGCTTTTTTGAGTACAAATTTCGTCTGCGGCATAGGGCCTTCAAAAGCATCAACGACGAGAATAACGCCGTTTACCATTTTCAGTACACGTTCTACCTCACCACCGAAGTCCGCATGTCCCGGAGTATCAATGATGTTAATTTTTGTACCTTTATAAGTAACAGCAGTATTTTTGGAGAGAATGGTAATACCACGTTCACGTTCAATATCATTAGAGTCCATGACACGTTCTGCCACTTCCTGATGTTCTCTGAAAATACCGCTTTGCTTTAACAGTTCATCTACAAGCGTTGTTTTGCCATGGTCTACATGGGCAATGATAGCAATGTTTCTGACATCTTCTCTTTTCTGTTTCATACATTTCTCCTTGAAATTAAAAAGACTTTTCAAACCAACATAGTATAGCACCAGAGAAAAGGAGTGACAAGACTTTACGGCATGAAACAGCATATATATAAGGAAAAAGTATATATTCTGACGAATAGACAGAGAATTGTAGAGACAAAGCAGAATATGCGGTGCTTACAAGTTCTAGCTCATAAATTGCAGCATATATTTTACTACAGACAAAAATGAAGTCCTGGTGAGAGACCAAGGAGAATGCTGCTTGCAGCGGAATGGAGGAAATATGACGGATAAAGTAATTGAAAACAATCAGGTAACGATTATGGGGAAAATTGTGAGTGGTTTTCTGTATAGTCATGAAATCTACGGTGAAGGATTTTATATGGTAGATGTAGAAGTGGAAAGACTTAGTGATTCGACGGATATCATTCCGGTAATGATATCGGAAAGGCTGCTTGACGTATCGCAGGATTATATAGGTGCATGTATCAGTGTGAACGGACAATTCCGTTCGTATAACCGACATGAAGAAAAGAAGAATAAGCTTGTTCTTTCTGTATTTGCAAGAGAGATTGAATTTATAGATGAAATAGATGAAAATGCAAAATCAAATCAGATTTTCTTAGATGGTTTTATATGTAAAGAACCGATTTACAGAAAAACACCGCTTGGACGTGAAATAGCAGATATTTTATTAGCGGTAAACAGACCTTATGGAAAATCGGATTATATTCCTTGTATCTCCTGGGGAAGAAATGCCAGATTTGCAAGTGGTTTTCAGGTGGGAGACCGTTGTATGGTCTGGGGACGCATTCAGAGCAGAGAGTATTTGAAAAAAATATCAGATGAAGAGCAGGAAAAACGTGTGGCATACGAGGTTTCTGTAAGTAAGCTGGAAACAGAAGTTTACAAATAAGTTTTGCTGTGCTATGATAATCAATCGTAAAAGGCATCTTTCGGATATAAAGTGTAATTTGGAGTGACGATACATACAATCGTCTGAAACAGAGGTGACACATGGAACAAGGAAAGATTCATATATTTACGGGAGACGGTCGGGGAAAAACTTCTGCTGCGGTTGGCTGTGCCATGCAGGCTGCCTGTAGTGGAAAGGAGACAGTGATTATCCAGTTTTTAAAGGGAAAAGGACTGGAAGATTCCATGTTTGTAAAGCGATTGGAACCGGAAATCAAGTTATTCCGTTTTGAAAAATCAGAAGCAGATTTTAGTGAATTGTCAGAAGCAGAAAAATCAGAAGCCATTTTGAATATCAGAAATGGGATGAACTTTGCAAGAAAAGTATTGTCTACAGGAGGATGCGATCTTCTGATATTGGATGAAGTATTGGGATTAATTGATAATCAGATTATCACGGAACAGCAGCTTCAGGAATTACTGGCTTTAAAGCAAGAGCATACGACAGTGATTCTGACAGGAATTACATTTAATAATAATGTATGTCTTCTTGCAGATCAGGTTTCTAAGATAGAGACAGTTCATTTTAAACGTTGGGATGAGATGTAATGCTCAGACATCGGTGTGAATTGAAAAACGCACATTGACAGTAATGGTTTGGAGTGCTATATTGGTTTTGAGATAGAGGTTGCGTTAGCTAAGAGTATCATGTTTGATGTGACAGACACAGATGAGAACATAAGAAAGGAGCATACGCCGAAAGAAGCAGTTTTCTGTGAACGGTTTCTTGGGCATACATTTAATAGGTGTATGACTGTCATCGAGTAGATGGGGCGCTATCAAAAGTACGAGATTTTTGTCGGCCCATAGTGTATCTACGGGTCGATTTTTTATGGAAAGAATTGCGACTCTGATATACGATGAAATCATTTTACCAGGAGGAAAAGATTATGTCAGTTTTTACAGGGGCAGGTGTAGCCATTGTTACACCATTTCATCAGGATGGAAGTATTAATTTTGAGGAATTCGGTAAGTTAATCGAGTTTCAGATTGCAAACAATACGGATGCAATCATTGTTATGGGTACAACAGGAGAGGCTGCTACCTTAACACATGAAGAACATTTGGAAGCAATTAAATATTGTGTAGAAAAAGTAAACGGAAGAATTCCGGTAGTAGCAGGTACAGGCTCTAACTGTACAGAAACATCCATTTATCTTTCTACAGAAGCAGAAAAATATGGAGCAGACGGACTTCTTCTTGTATCTCCATACTATAATAAAGCAACACAGAACGGTCTTTATGAACATTTTAAAAGAACAGCAGATGCAGTGAAAATTCCTTGTATCTTATATAATGTACCGGGAAGAACAGGCTGTAATATTGCACCGGAAACAGTAGTGCGTCTTTGCAATGATGTAGAAAATATTGTTGGTGTAAAGGAAGCAAGCGGAAATATTGGACAGGTAGCAAAATTATTTGCACTTGCAGATGGCAAGGTGGATGTATATTCAGGAAATGATGACCAGATTGTACCTCTTTTATCTTTAGGTGGTAAGGGTGTTATCTCCGTTCTTTCTAATGTGGCACCACAGGAAACACACGATATCTGTCAGCTTTACTTCGACGGTAAAGTAGAAGAAAGTGCAAAACTTCAGTTACGTGCAATTGAATTATGTGATGCACTCTTCTGTGAAGTGAATCCGATTCCGGTAAAGAAAGCAGTAAGTATGTTAGGTTTTGAAGCAGGTCCGCTTCGCCTTCCGCTTACAGAAATCGAACCTGCACATGCAGAAGTATTGAAGAAAGCAATGATAAATTTTGGATTGGAAGTAAAATAGAGGTAAAATAATAGAAAGAAAATGTAGGGGCGTTTGTCCCTACTTTTCCTTTTTAGGAAAATGCATTAAACTGAAAATATCGATACAAAGCGAGGAAATAATATGACAAAAGTAATTATGCATGGTTGCAATGGAAAAATGGGACAGATGATTACAGGATTATGTGCGGCAGATCCGGAAATTGAAATTGTTGCCGGAATCGATGCATTTAACCAGACAGAAGGAAGCTATCCTGTATTTAAAGATATTTATGACTGTGATGTAGAAGCAGAAGCAATTATTGACTTTTCAAATGCGGCAGCAGTTGACAGACTTTTGGATTTCTGTGTGGAAAAACAGATGCCTTGTGTGCTTTGCTCTACAGGCTTATCTGCAGAGCAGCTTGAAAAAGTAAAAGCAGCGTCTGAAAAGGTTGCAATTTTAAAATCAGCTAATATGTCACTTGGTATTAATATGCTGATTAAGATGTTAAAAGAAGCGGTAGCAACATTGTATCCGGCAGGCTTCGATGTGGAAATCGTGGAGAAGCATCATAATTTAAAGGTAGATGCACCAAGCGGAACCGCACTTGCACTTGCCGATTCCATGAATGATGAAATGGGTGGAATTTTTGAATATGTATATGACAGAAGTCAGGTAAGACAGAAAAGAGAACGTAAGGAAATGGGAATTTCTGCAATTCGTGGCGGTACAATTGTAGGGGATCATGATGTTATTTTTGCAGGAAATGAAGAAGTGGTTACTTTCTCTCATACAGCGTATTCCAAAGGTGTATTTGGAAAAGGTGCAATTCAGGCCGCTAAGTTTTTGGCAGGAAAACCGGCAGGATTGTATGATATGTCGGATGTAATCGGCTAGAAGGATTTAGCTCTTTAGGCAGGTAGGAGAAATCGTATGCGTGAAATGGAACTTAATTTCTTAAGAAGCTTATCAAACCAATATCCAACAATAGCGTCTGCTTCTACAGAAATTATTAATTTACAGTCTATATTGAATCTTCCAAAGGGAACAGAACACTTCATGACAGATATCCATGGGGAATCTGAGCAGTTTAACCATGTGGTAAAGAACGGCTCCGGCTCCATCAGACGTAAAATTAATGAAGAATTTGGAAATACAATGAGTGAAAAGGACAAGAAGTCACTTGCCACATTGATTTATTACCCTAAGGAAAAGCTGGATATCGTATTACAGGAAGAGGATAATATCGAAGACTGGTATAAAATTACGTTGCACAGACTTGTACAGATTACAAAACGCGTGGCATCAAAATATACCCGTTCTAAAGTAAGAAAGGCTCTTCCGGATGATTTTGCTTATATTATAGAAGAATTAATTACGGAAAAAGCGGAATTACTCGATAAAGAAGCTTATTATAATGAAATCATTCATACAATTATCCGCCTTGACAGAGCACAGGAATTTATTGTTGCTTTAAGTAACCTGATTCAGCGTCTTGTTATCGACCATTTACATATCGTAGGTGATATTTACGACAGAGGTCCAGGACCGCATATTGTTATGGATACACTGAGTCATTATCATTCTATTGATGTACAATGGGGAAATCATGATGTTGTATGGATGGGAGCTGCCAGTGGGCATGCGGCATGTATTTGTAATGTAATACGTATGGCAGCAAGATACGGTAATCTGGCGACCTTAGAGGAAGGCTATGGAATCAATTTGATCCCGCTTGCAACCTTTGCACTGACAACCTATGCGGATACGAATTGTGATGCATTTGCTGTAAATTATGATAATGATTACAATACAAAGGATCTCGCACTCGATACCAGAATGCATAAAGCGATTTCCATGATTCAGTTCAAGCTGGAAGGACAGATTGTAAAACGCTGGCCGTGTTTTGAAATGGATGACAGACTTTTGCTGGATAAGATTGACTATGAAAAGGGTACAATTTGTATAAACGGAAAAGATTATCCGATGAAGGATATGGATTTCCCGACAGTAGATCCGGCAAATCCGTATGAGCTTAGTAAAGAAGAAGAGGAAGTAGTAGCAAGACTGCAGAAAGCATTTATATCCTGTGAAAAGCTTCAGAAGCATGTTCGTTTTCTGTTTTCCAAGGGAGGCTTATATAAAGCATATAATTCCAACTTGCTATATCACGGCTGTGTTCCGATGGATGAAAACGGCGAATTTATGAAGGTGTCATTGTTTGGTGAAGAGTATAGTGGTAAGGCGTTGTATGATGTATTAGAGTATTATGCAAGGCGTGGTTACTATTCCAAACATCATCCGGAGGAAAAGAAAAAGGGACAGGATGTTATCTGGTATATTTGGAGTGGTCCAAAGTCTCCGGTATATGGAAAAGATAAAATGACGACATTTGAACGGTACTTTGTCGATGCCGAAGAAACACACAAAGAAGTAAAGAATAGCTATTATAATTTCGTTGATGATGAAAATATCATAAATAAAATATTGGAAGAGTTTGGTTTGGATACCAAGGATGCACATATTGTAAACGGTCATGTGCCGGTAGAGGCAAAGAAAGGGGAAACACCGATTAAATGTGGTGGTAAGCTCTTTATTATTGATGGTGGATTTTCCAAGGCATATCAGGGCAAGACCGGTATTGCAGGCTATACACTTGTCAGCAATTCTTATGGAATGCGTTTGGTTGCACATGAACCATTTGAATCTGCGGAAGCAGCAATCAGAAATGAATCTGATATTTTCTCCGATAGTGTCATTGTAGAAACAATGCGTGACAGAAAGCGTGTGGCTGATACCGATATCGGAAATGAAATTAAAGAGCGTATTTATGCACTGGAAAGCTTATTGAGAGCTTACCGGGATGGTATTATTATAGAAAAAGGCGTATGATACTATAAATAATCCAGATATAAGAAAAGCCGGACTTGATATTTCAAGTCCGGTTTTTCTTAGAAATTACGTGCACGTCCTGTTGTGACATCGTTTACATCTTTAGAGGCATCATTTGTCTGAGTGCCATCTGTTTCTGTAGCAGTTGTATCCGTAGTGTTTGTGTCAGTGCCATTTGTCATGTCATCGACAGCATTTTCCACACCGTTTGTTACATCATCAACCACATTTCCGGCACCGTCTATGACATCTTCAACAACGTTGCCGGTATCGTCTACTACACCATTTGTATTGCCGTTCGTAGTAGTATCACCTGGGTTAATTGTATTGTCTTGTGGTACATCTGTTGTGTTGTCAGTCTGATCTATTGTGGTATTTGTGTCGTTACCATTATCTGTTCCTGCAGGATCTGCAGTTTCATCGGTTGTCTGTTCAGTCATGTCGCTCTGGTTCTTGTTACTGCAACTACAACCATAGAGAGAAAGTGTAGTCAAAATAACAAGTGCAGAAAGCATCAGTGCTAGTTTGAATTTTTTCATAATGCTTACTCCTTTCCCGGTCAGCTTCAAAATACATTGCTCTATAAAAATAAAAGAAAGTATTTTAGCTGATTGAAATATTTGACAAGAAGATATTTGTCAAAGTTAGTATAGACAATGAAACAAAAACTATGTACGATGGAAAAGGAAAAATTAGCATTTTTTTTATAAAGAGAAATGAATATAAATTATATAGTACCGTTTGAAATGAGAGGAAAAAATATGCAGTTCAGACCATGTATCGATATTCATAATGGAAAAGTAAAGCAGATTATTGGCAGTTCTTTAAAAGATGAAGGAAATCAGGCGGCAGAAAATTTTGTCTCGGAAAGAGATGCTGCATTTTATGCAGATTTATATAAAAAAAATCATTTAAAAAATGGACATATTATTTTACTAAATTCCGTAGATAGTGAATATTATGAAGCAACAAAAAAACAGGCAATGCTTGCACTAAAGACATATCCCGGAGGAATGCAGGTAGGAGGAGGAATTACGGCAGATAATGCGGCAGAGTTTATTAAAGCCGGTGCCAGTCATGTCATCGTGACATCCTATGTATTCAGACAGGGACAGATTTTGTGGGAAAATTTGGAGAAATTGATAAAAGCGGTAGGAAAAGAGCATATCGTACTGGATGTAAGCTGCCGTAAAAAAGGGCAGAAATATTATGTGGCTACTGACCGGTGGCAGACACTGACAGATATTGAAGTAAGTGCAGAACTGATTACAAAGCTTTCGGCGTTTTGTGACGAATTTTTAGTACATGCAGTAGATGTGGAAGGGAAAAATAACGGCATTGAAACGGATTTGGTAAAGCTGCTTGCACAGACAGAAGCAGATATTACGTATGCGGGTGGTGTTCATGATTATGATGATTTGAAGCTTTTAAAAGAGATGGGGAACGACAAAATCCATGCAACCATTGGCTCGGCACTCGACTTATTTGGTGGACATATGAGCTTTGATGAAGTATGCAGCTTCTGCAAATAGAGATGATAAGATAAGAAAAGTGGTCTTTGCAAGGCAAAAACCACTTTTTTTAATCCGTGATAACAATATTGCTGATTCAAAATAAAAATCAATTCCGGTCTAACCAACGAAGTCCTAAAATCTATATTTGTATAATGAACAGGCACAATTGTGATACTGATTAATGTGCACTAAATTCATCAGGGGATGAATTAGAGTTTTGTTACGTTAACAGCCTGAGGTCCTTTTGCACCGTCAACTACTTCGTACTCAACTGCTGCGCCTTCTTCTAATGTTTTGAAGCCTTCCATGTTAAGTCCGGAATAGTGTACGAATACATCGTTACCCTGTTCATCAGAGATGAAGCCGTAACCTTTTTGGTTGTTAAACCATTTAACTGTACCTTTGTTCATGATACTACCTCCAAAAAAATAAAAAGTACTGTTGCTTAGCAACACACTAAGAATAGCATGATTACTCATAATTGTAAAGAAAAGAAGCAGTAAGGAAACTACTCTTTCATACGTTCAAAAATAAGCTCATAGCCATCTGTGCCATAATTTAAAGAACGGTTAACTCTGCTGATAGTAGCAGTACTAGCACCGGTTTTTTCTGCGATTTCTAAATATGTTTTTTTGGCACGCAACATAGAAGCTACTTCAAAACGCTGGGATAAAGAAAGCAGCTCGTTTACCGTGCATAAATCTTCAAAAAAATTGTAACATTCATCTTTGGTCTGTAGACACAAAATCGCGTCAAATAAATGGTCTACAGCATCTGTTTTGAGTTTTTTGTTCATAAGCACCCTCTACACTTTCACGCAATAAACTTTTAAAGTTCTAAACTAGAACTATTCTAGCATAAAGAAATACTTTAGTAAAGTGCAAAATGAAAGAGCATATCAGATAACAGAAAAAGAACTTGTCACGTAGTAATAAAAACTATATAATGTATTGTGATGACAAAAATGAGAGTCTAAAAAGGACCTTCAGTGGATTACAAGTAAATGGGGCAGATAAGAAATGACAATTGATACACAGGATTTGTTGAACAGCATAATAGAAAGTCTAAATAGAATTCACCATATTAAACCGGAAGAATTACCAAATATCGATTTATATATGGATCAGGTAACAACGTTTATGGAGCAGCGTTTGCGCAGTGCGACACGTAATCCAAAGGAAGATAAAATTCTTACAAAAACAATGATAAATAATTATGCAAAGAATGATTTACTTCCGTCTCCAAATAAGAAGAAATATTCAACGGAGCATATCTTGCTTTTGATTTTCATTTATTATATGAAAGGTGTAATGTCTATTAGTGATATTCAGGCATTATTTACACCATTAAATGAAAAGTATTTTGGAACAGATAAAGAATTTAATCTGCAGGACATATATAATGAAGTATTCAGTATGGAATACGATCAGATTGATAGTCTAAAGAAAGATATTATTAAAAAATACAGGACATCCGAAAAAACCTTTGCAGAGGTGCCTGAGGACGAACGGGAATTCCTGCAGTTATTTTCTTTTATCTGCTTATTGTGCTATGACGTATATGTGAAAAAGCTTTTGATTGAGAAAATCATAGATGGAATGGCAGAGGAAAAACAAGAGAAAGATACGAAAGAAAAGGAAAAGAAATGATGCTTTTGACAGACGCTAAAGAAGTCAATAGTATGATAGTGATTCAATTGCCGGAGACTTATATTGGGACTCCGGCTGTTTTTGTATTGAAATACTGTCACAGATAAGCATTGTTATATAAATACAGAAAATCCGTACTGTGATTTATATCATTATTGGAATGAGAATAAGACTACAGAGTTTGATTTTTGGGAAGACTACTTGCCGGAATATGTATGGCAAGAAATGATAAAGGCAAAGATTTATGAAGAAAGTAGCGTATAAAATAAGTATAGGCATATTGCTTTTGCTGACGTTGGCAATCAATATAGCAGCGTGGAATAGCCGTGATTTTTCTGATTTTTACAGAAAATATATTTTTCAAAAAATATCTCCGCTTCAAAGTAGAATCAGTAATATTTTTTCGTGTTCGATAGGAGAAGTAATGATTCTTATCGGACTTTTTTTAGTGGTAGTATTCGTATGTACAATCGTGGCATTGGTAGTTTTTAGAAAGAAAGAATGGATACAAAGAATAGGAAAAGGTTATTTGAAATTTTTTGTACTGATTTTTGCAATAGTATCTCTTATCATGACATCCAATTGTTTTGTTGCCTATCATGCCAGTGATTTTGAGACAGTCTATATGAGTAATATTGAAGATAGAGAATATACCGTAGAAGAGTTGATACTTGTAAGAGACTATGTAATTGAGCAGGCAAATGCTCTTGCCTATACGTTTGAGAGAGATGACAGAGGATATATTATCTATGATGAAGAAGAAATAAAGAAGCAGGCAAAGCTTGAAATGAAACGGATGGGGCAGCAGTATCCTTTGTTAAAAGGATATTATCCAAATCCTAAACCGATTGCAGCATCAAAATTTTTAAGCCAGCAGTATATGCTTGGTTATTATTTTCCGTTTTCCATGGAAGCAAATTATAATAAGCAGATGTATGTTGTAAATATGCCGGCGACAATGTGCCATGAATTGTCACATTTGAAAGGCTTCATGTATGAAGATGATGCGAATTTTATTGGATATTTGACATGTATCAGTTCGGAAAATCCCTTTTTCAGATACAGCGGTTATGTAAGTATGCTGGATTATTTAAATAATGCATTGTTTGAAAATCTGGGCGGAAATGTAGAAGCATATTTGCAATATAAGCAATGTGATATTCTGGTAGCTTATGACAACATGTTTTTGACCAGAGAAGCCTGGGAAGAGGTAGAAGAAGCTGCTGTTTTTGATACAGAGACAGTAAAGCAGGCAAGCCATACTTTCGTGGAAACCAATTTGAATCTGAATGGGATTGAAGAGGGTGTAGCCAGCTATGGACGGGTAGTAGAATACTTACTGAAATATTATGATGGTGTGCTTTATGAGAAAGAACCGTAAAATAATTGATGGATTTTGTAAGATAGGGCTTGTGTTTTTTATGTAATATGGGATGGAATTTTGGGTTGACATTTAAGGGATAACTCTGTACAATAATATCTGTTCGCGGAAGTGGCGGAATAGGCAGACGCGCAGGCTTCAGGTGCCTGTTGTAGCAATACAGTGTGGGTTCAAGTCCCATCTTCCGCATTAGAGTGAAAGCTTGGAATACTTGACAACTCAAGTGTTTCAAGCTTTTTCTGTATATAATTACTACGAATGAAAATACGAATTTATATAATTGTATGAAAGAGGATATAAGATGAAAGAATATATGAGTGCTGTAAAAAAACATATTACTATTCTTTTAATGGGAAGTATTCTTGGATTATTGGCATTGCTTGTAGTTCACTTTATACCAATACAGCAGATACGGGAGAATGTTTTTTGGTCCATTGATACGATTGAAAAAGAGTTTGAAGATCAAGTAATGATAGATGGATACAATGCTACATTAACGGGAAATTTTACGGATTGTCTTATGTTGGAGCATGCAGTATATTCACACGATAATCATAGTGTGTTGGAGCAGGTACTTCATATGTATCGAGCTGAATCATACTATGACGAGAATAATGAAGATGGTTGGTGGCCCGGGCAATCATTAAAAGATTACCTTAACAATGTATCACAGCCTAGAGAAGTTACATACGGACGGTATTGGCATGGATATCTGGTGATTTTGAAGCCACTTTTGTGGTTGACCTCTTTTAATACAATTAGACTTTTTAATGCAGCACTTCAATTGATATTAGTAGGATTTGTAGCTATTGAGTTGTGTAAAAAGGGAGCTGATTCCTTAGCAAAGGCTTTCGTGGTATCGCTTCCATTTATGTTTTTTGTAAGTTCGTTTGCATCTTTGTCATTGAGCATATGTCTATACATTATGTTAATGTCTGTTTGGATGTTGCTTAGATGTGAAGAGTGGTTAAAAGAAAAGAAAAGATACCAGATATTCTTTCTTGTTATAGGAATGGTCACCTCATATTTTGATTTTTTGACCTATCCTTTGGTGACTTTAACGTACCCGTTGTGTGTTTTTTTGTATTTTAGCCAAGCCTCCCCAAAAAAAAGCCATCTGAGGAAAATGTTTATTTGCAGTGCAGAATGGTTTATAGGATATGGAGGAATGTGGGCTATGAAATGGATATTATCCGATTTGCTCACAGACAGCAATATTATTATAGATGCATTTCTTACAGTATTCGTTAGAACACAAAGTGCGGAGAATACGACACGGTTTAAGGGTTTTTTTAGTGTTTTGGCAGAAAATGTACAAGTATACTTCAATTGGGGATTTTTACTAATAGCTATAGCGATTGTATTATATTTTTTAATAGAGATATTCCGTAAGGGAATGAAAGCTGAGACACTACCACTATCGAAAGGATGTTGCTTTTTCTTGTTGGCGTGTTATCCGTATGCATGGTATTTTATTATGCAAAATCATTCAGAACAACATTGGCAGTTTACATGTAGGCTTGTTTCGATTACCATATTTGCTGGGTTCACCGGAATGATCCGAATTTTTGAAAATAGTAAATAGTTTATTTTTGTTTTTCAATTAAAATAATGGATATATGATTGCTTTTATGTTGAGAAAAACGTCAGAACATAATACAATGGACTGGGAGATGCTGTCGAATAGACACTGTTTTAATATTACTTATAGGAGAAATGAAAATGAGGGAATTTGTGTTAGCGACAGAAAGTAATAATGATATGTCGCCGGAATTTATTGCGAAGCATGAGATTTTGGTTATTCCGCATTACTATACTGTGGAAGAGGATGTATATGGTGATGGGAATGAAATAACGATTGAAGAGTTTTATAATGAAATGCGCGCGGGAAAAAAGGCAGGTACGATGGCTTCCAATCCGGCAGTGATTTTAGAAAAATTCACACAGGTGGCAGAGAGTGGAAAAGATATTTTATTTATTAGTTTTTCCTCTGCATTAAGTGGTGGATACAGCAATATTTGTGTAGGTGCAAATGAAGTGATGGAAGAGTATCCGGAAATGAAGATAAAAGTTATTGATACTCTGTCAGCATCACTGTGCGAAGGGATGCTTTTACAAAAGGCAGCACAGCTTCGGGCAGAAGGAAAAAATCTTGAAGAGACAGTGGCAGCAGTAGAAGAATTAGTACCACATCTGGCAGTGCAGTTTACAGTAGAAAACCTCGATTATTTATTTAGAGGCGGTAGACTTACGAAGACATCAGCCGTACTTGGTAATATGATGAATTTAAAACCGGTTTTGTACATAACAGAAGAAGGAAAACTGGTAGCTCTTGCGAAAATTCGCGGTAGAAAGAAATCAATTGCCACGATGGTTGATAATATGGCAGAAAGAATCGGCTCCTATATAGAGAAGCAGATATTTATAGGAATTCTTCACGGAGATTGTGAAGAAGATGCATTGTATCTGAAAAAAGAAGTGCAGGAACGATTAGGATATACAGATGATATGTTTGTAATTAGACCGATTGGACCAAGCATCGGAGCACATTCCGGTCCGGGAACTCTTGGAGTTACATTTCTTGCAGATATGCGATAATGGGAATTAAAATAACGCCCCGGCGGCAGCCGGGGCGTTTCTGCGTTTGATTTAAACAGGATTACTTAGCAGATTTTACTTCGGTCATAACAGAGACCATTTTATTTAACATCTCACCGTCTTTTTCATCAATAACAACAAGATTGTTTTTGATTTCGTCGGAAAGAACGCAAATTTCAGAATTTGCCAAATCATCAGAAAGATATTCTACAGC
>SVFS01000088.1 GCA_015056725.1 Lachnospiraceae bacterium
ACCCTGAATAAGTATGCACTACATACCAATTTGCTTCTGCCATACAATCAACCTCGCTCCTACATTGTCAGGAAATTAACACCATACTGTACAATGAAATCTAATATGGTAATAATGACTCCTAACACTACTGAAACAACTAATACCGCGATGGTCTTCTTTGTTAATATCTTTTTGTCTGGCCATGTAATTTTTTTGAATTCTGTTTTAACGCCTTCAAAAAAACTTGGTTTGTTTCCTGTATTAGAGGAATCTCCCATCTCATACTCCTTCCCGGACGCCTCCCGTCCGCGACTAAAACTCAATTTGTAACTTTGAAAACACGTTTCTTCTTAATAAATATAGGAAGATTATTTTGTTTCTTTGTGCATTGTGTGTTTTCTGCAGAATCTACAATACTTTTTCATTTCCATTCTGTCCGGATGTGTCTTTTTGTCTTTTGTAGTATTGTAATTACGCTGTTTACATTCTGTACATGCTAATGTAATTCTTGTACGCATTTCTCCACCTCCAAGCGCCTTTCTTCATAATTCTAAGCATTCTTGAGATTCAAATCACGCCCGAATTTTGAGCATAAAAAAAAGACCTGAAATCTCAACTGTCTGATTACTATAACACACCACTTTCGCCGAGTCAATCTTTTTCATGAATTTTTATGAACACATATGTAAATATAACTGCTCATCTATGATATATCAAATTAGCTATAATGTATCAACCCACCTATACATATTATAAATAAGAAAAATTTCATATTTTCGAAGCTGTCATACTTGCACTTCTTTACAAATCATGATATTATTACTGTATATAAATGGGTTCATAGGCACATTTTTCAAACCCCAATTCATAGTTTACCGTACTTGCAACGGATTTGCAACAGGTTCTATGATTATTATTTCACGGAAGAAAGGAGGGGGACATATGGCATTTAATGCAGTTCAAAGTAATATCTATAATTATTATCTGACTACCTATTCGCCAAAAAGCGTTACAAAATATGACGCACATAAAAAGAGCGAACTTCGCAGTCTTTATAATTCCATGGTCAAATTGAATAAAGAATCCCCTCTGTATCTGATTCCTAACGCAAAAGAATCGGCTCGTTTTGCTGTCGATATAAAAGAAAACGCACGTGAACTTGGTAATCAGATTGCTTCTCTCGGTGGTTTGGATGATACACCGCTTCTTAATAAAAAGACCGCTTACTCCAGTCGAAGCGATTTAGTTTCTGTTGAGTATATTGGTGATTTATCTGATTTGCAAAGCGATTCGGAAGCCCCGGTTCTTGAATTAGAAATCCAAGCTCTGGCTGACAATCAGATTAATCTTGGTAAATATCTTCCTGGTGACGAAGAAATCTCCTTGCCGGAAGATACGTATTCTTTCGATATTGGTATCAACGGAATGAATTACGAATTCCAATTTAATATTCACTCCGGCGAAACAAACCGAAACATTCAAGACCGTTTGGCCCGATTATTCAATAATTCAAACATCGGTCTGAATGTAAACGTCGTAGAAGGAGAAAACGGAACCTCTGCTTTAAAAATCGTTTCCGAAGAAACAGGCTTACGAGACGGCGAAGCTTCTACTTTTACAGTTTCCGATGATAATACGAGCAAAACCTCCGGTGTAGTTTCTTATCTCGGTCTTGACTATATCATGAGAAACGCTTCCAACGCCCAGTTTACTATCAACGGTGAAGCGCACGAAGCACATTCTAATAATTTTACTATCGGAAAATTATATGAAGTTCATTTACGTGGTGTCAGCACCGAAGAAACCGGCGCTGTTTCCATCGGATTAAAACAGGATTATGAAGCTGTCCAGGATAACATTTCCGAACTTGCAGGTAATTATAATCACTTCCTGCAAGCTGTTAATTCTTATAAAGACGCTCATTCCAGTTCCCAGAAGCTATACTCTGAAATTACAGGCATTGCTTCTAATTACAAAGATCAGCTTCACTCCATTGGTCTTGATATACAAGACAACGGACAACTGGCTATCAACAAGGATACCCTTTCCGCCACTGCCATGAGTGACGATGCGGAAGCCCAGCTTGGTGTTGTGAAAGATTTAACCCGTCGCCTATATCATAAGACACGACAGATTTCGTTAAATCCAATGAACTATGTTGACAAGCATGTTGTTGCATATAAAAATCCGGGACGAAATTTTGTATCTCCATATGTTACAAGTAATTATTCCGGTATGATGTTTAATTACTATTGTTAAAAAGGAAGTAGGATTATTCAGACTGTTACGAAGACAGTTCTAAAGTTCCCACTTCCTTTTTCTATTTCTCTAATATAATCTTATTACCTGACGTGCACACATATCTGCTGTAGTTTCAGCTTTTCATCTCTGTTTTCACAGCATCCCAGGCTACACCTTTATCTTTTCATCTCTGCCTTCACCGCATCCCAGGCTGCACCTTTATCTTTTTACCTCTGTCTTCACCGCATCCCCGGCTGCACCTTTATCTTTTCATCTCTTCCTCCACCGCATCCCAGGCTGCAAGAATCGTCTTATCCATATCATAGTATTTGTAATTACCAAGTCTTCCGCCAAAGATTACATTCTTTTCTTCTTCCGCAAGTTTTAGGTACTGCTGATACAGTATATTATTCTTATCATCATTAATCGGATAATAGGGTTCCTTGCCCGGTTGCCACTCTGCCGGATATTCTCTGGAAATAATGGTATCCTTTTGCGCTCCAAACTCAAAGTGTTTATGCTCAATGATTCGTGTATACGGCACTTCACGTTCTGTATAATTCACAACCGCATTCCCCTGATAATTATCTACCCTCGGCAGTTCTTCTGTTTCAAATCTAATTGTACGATATTCCAGATATCCAAGTTTAAAATCAAAATACTCATCTATCATGCCGGTATACAATATCTTATCGTAAGTAATCTTCCCCTGACCGCTTTTTAAAAACTCCTGATAAGACACGCCCAGCTGTACATCAATGCCATCCAACATTTTTTCGATTATCTTAGTATATCCACCGATGGGAATCCCTTGATATCTATCATTGAAATAATTGTTATCATACGTAAATCTAAGCGGAAGGCGCTTAATAATAAACGCCGGAAGGTCTTTGCATTCTCTCCCCCACTGCTTTTCCGTATAGCCCTTTACCAGTTTTTCGTAGACATCTCGTCCAACAAGCAAAAGTGCCTGTTCTTCCAAATTCTTCGGTTCTGTAATAGAAAGCTCTGCAATTTGCTCTGCAATTATATCTTTCGCTTCCTGTGGCGTTCTGATGTTCCATAGTTTACTGAATGTATTCATATTAAAAGGAAGATTATACAGTTCCTCTTTATAAACCGCCACCGGCGAATTCACATAATGATTAAATTCTGCAAACCCATTCACATAATCCCAGACCGCTTTATCGCTTGTATGGAAAATATGTGCGCCATACTTATACACAGTAATATCCAATCTGTTTTCTGTATATGTATTTCCTGCCACATGGTCTCGCTTATCTATCACATAGCATGTCTTTCCCTGTTTTTTCATTTCATGGGCAAACACAGCACCAAACAGTCCTGCTCCCACTACCAAGTAATCGTAATGCATAGTTTTTCCTTTATAAGACATTGCTCCTGATACGTCTTGCATGGTCAAATCCCATTAATACGTCATCAATAATGTATGCTCGTCAAAATTCTGTCGATTGTTCTCGCATTCATCATCGAAAAATCTGTAGATACACCTTTTGCTTCGCCGTCTGTAATACAACGTCCAAGCTGTTCTACTTCCAAGCGATAATTTTGTGGCGTTTCTACTGTTTTCACTTCTTTCCTGCCATCAAAGGTTTCAACCGTATAGCCCAAATTTCCTTCTAAATTAAATTCAAAGATATTGGATTTGATACAACCTTTTGTACCGTGAATTTCAAAACGGTCAATACGCTTATCCTGATTTGTAGCCAACAGCATACCGCAGTTGAAGGTAGCTTTTTTACCATCAGCATATTCCATAATTACAGAAGTAAGCACATCAACACCCTCCGGCGAAAAGCTTGCTACTGCTTTGATATCTTTTGGCTCTTCGTCCAAAATCCTTTGAATAAGACTTGTACAATACACTCCCAGATCATAGGTACAGCCACCTAATGTATCCTTTCTCATACGTATATTACTCAGGTCATAATCAGAAGTGAGAAAAGCACTATCCATATAACGCACATCACCAATTATACCACTGTCAACTTCTGCTTTCAGTGCCGCAATATATGGGCTGTGCTGATATGCAAATGCTTCCATAAGAATCACGCCGTTTGCATCAGCTGCTTCATACATTTCTTTCGCCTGTCCTGCGTTTTCCGCAATCGGCTTTTCACAAAGCACATGTTTTTTATGCTGTAATGCTTTAATCGTCCATTCATGATGCAATGTATTTGGAAGCGGAATATAAATTGCTTCCACTTCTTTATCTTCCAAAAGAGCCTCGTAGCTGTCATATGCTACCGCAAAACCAAACTCATCTTTAAATGCCTGTGCTTTTGCCATATCTCTTCCGGCAATCGCATAAAGTTCGCAGTTCTCCGCCTGCTGCATTCCCGGTATGGTACATCCTTTTGCAATACCTGCCGTTCCGAGTACACCCCATTTGATTTTTCTCATGCTGCTACCTCCATAAAATAGTTTTCTTTCCCCTCAAATATTATACTATTTTATCCGTTAGTATCGCAATAGTTGTTCAGCCTCTTCTGTCTAATAGTTCCGCTTCTTCCAGCTAATTGTTCAGCCTCTTCTACGTTAATAGCTTCTTGCTTTCAGCTTTTTATTTATAATTAATTCTATCCATTTTGAGTTAAGTGGTTGTTTCGATGTTTCAAAAGTGATAATCAAACTATCCCCTAGTAAATATCCATCCAATTCATACCAGATTAATTTGTGAAGACTCTTTTCACGATAATCCAAATCATCCATCAAGCCCAAATGCTCCCAATATATTTCTTTTCGATTTTCAACATCTAATATTGTAAAATCAGGATGCACCTTACCATAGGATAAGAGATATAACGGTTTTTCGTATTTATATGGAATATGATTTTTATATAGTGCATTCGCTATTAACAATTCCGATTTCGAGCGCATCCTTTCCCCTTTATCCGAATAGAATTCCGGTGCATCATCCCGAAATTTCAGCCCATCGTACTCTTGCTCCATCCACTGCTTAATATATGTTTCCCTCGGTTGTACGATAGGATTGATAACATCTCGTTTCCCCTGCACAATCTTTTCATAGACATCTTCTATCATTTCCTTCTCGTATAGCATATTAAGTTTTTCTAACAATGCTTTCTCATTATGTGCGCTCCTTAAGATTTTTTGATCATATTCCTTTTGTGCCAATGCATGTATCAAATTTTGTTCGGACGCTCTCAAATATTTTCCATTTGTATTTGCCGATGAAGTGTAATGATAGTACTGCGTTCTCTGTCCGGATTTATTTGCTCGTAGCGAACCTTCCGGTGCATTTTTTAAAGCTCGCTCCTTTTCTTTAATCAATTTCGCAAGCATCTGCTCTCGTTCTTCTGTAATTTTTCTAATATTGTTCATGTATCTCCTTTCTTATTTTTCGGCTATTTTTTGAATTTTGGGAATTTTCTCTGCCCGACAAATTTTTGTTCTGCCCTTTGGCACAGAGATATTTGATGAATTTAGGGATTTTCTCTGCCCGGCAAATTTTTACACTACCTTTCGGTACAGAGATATTTGATGAATTTAGGAATTTTCTCTGCCCGGCAAATTTTTACACTACCTTTCGGTACAGAGATATTTGATGAATTTAGGAATTTTCTCTGCCCGGCAAATTTTTACACTACCTTTCGGCACAGAGAAGATTGATTGATTTTAGATTTTCTCTGCCCGGCAAATTTTTACACTACCTTTCGGCACAGAGAAGATTGATTGATTTTAGATTTTCTCTGCCCGGCAAATCTTTACACTACCTTTCGGTACAGAGAAGATTGATTGATTTTAGATTTTCTCTGTCCGGCGTGCCAGAACACACCGGACAGAGTGTCAGATTACTTAATAGATTTGATTTTATTCAAACTCGAAGGTTTCCAATTCAGAAAAACTTGTAATAATACGAATCACTTCACTTCTATCATATTTCGCAGGAATAACCACCTGACAACGCAAACGTATTACATCATCATTCTTGCGCTCCCATTTGAACTGATTCATTCGGATATGATAGGAGGTTAATTCTTTTTCAATTTTTTCAAAACCTCCATCTTTACTACTTAGTAAAAACAATACATGACCTCTGGTTGGCTTTTTAAAAATCGTCAGATTTGTATGCAGAATGATTTGAATCACAAGGACAAGAAGCATTGTTCCAATTCCAACACCATACATTCCTGCGCCAATTGCCATTCCGATTCCGATGGTAGCCCACATGCCTGCTGCCGTTGTAATACCACTTACATACCCCTGCTTACTTGTAAACACAATGCTACCACTTAGAATACCCATTCCGGTAATAATTCCTGCCGCCACACGAGACACATCATAGTCTACGCCATCGCTCACTCCAACTACATCCATGAAGCCATATTTCGATATAATCATCATGAGTGCTGCTGCAACCGCTATCATCATATGCGTCTTTAATCCGGCAACCTTAACTCTGCGTTGCCTCTCCAAGCCTATAATTGCACCACATGCACATGCAAGAAGCACTCTGAACATATACATTAATTCATTATCCAGCACAAGCCTCATCTCCTTTCCAAACTAATAGAAGCACTTACTTATTCTACCTTCGTGCCACAATAGTTACAGAACATAGCATTTGCACTAATTTTTTGTCCGCAATTCATACAGAACACCATCTGCTCTGTCTGCTGTAATTTAGTTCCACACCCCATGCAGAATAATGCACCTTTTTCACACGCTTTACCACACTGCGGGCAGGTTACGGTTTCTGCCGAAGCTGTTGACGGTGTATTGTTCATCGCACCGGTCATTTTTTCTCCTAACGCTGACACTTTGTCGCTCAGACCAGACACCTTATCTTTCATATTTGCAGCTTTGTCCTTCAATGCACTTACATCAACAGCAGACTGTGCACTTTCTCCCTGTGCCTGTAATATGGTCATATCTTTCATTGCATAGCGCCAGATAATGCAAGATGCAATTACCAATACAAGTGATATGTATACTGCCGGAGTTGTCTTTATAACCTTGGCACCAAGCTCCTCCTGGGCAACTACATTAATAAGCAAAACAAAACCATTTACAATAATAAACCAAATTGCCTGGAATGGTATGATAGCAAAGCCTGCACCTTTTTTGTTCATAATATGAAACAGGATATACATTACTTCCAATGCAATAGTAACCACCAGAAGGAGCATTAATCCAATAAAGACACCCTTTACTTCTGTCATCATTTCTACAAAATCGTCCATTCCTGCTGTCGGCATCAAATAATATGGCAGTTCGCTTTCTTCAAACTCTTCTATCAATTTAGAAAGCTTATTCATCAGCGGCAGAAAGCTGATAATTTCTTTTGGCGATAATGCCAGATCTTGAACTGTCTTATAAAGCATTTCCATACTTTCATAGCTGTCTTCTATAGAAAATGTAACTTCGATGTCTAATTCTTCTGCTACTTCTTCAAGCTCATCCTGCATTTCTTCGCATTCTTCTTCCAGCATTTCCAATTCATCATCCAGTTCGCGAAGCTGCGTCTTAAGTTCCTTTGTAAACTCATTAGTACGAACCGATATCCAACTTGTAAAAAATAGCATTCCTGCCACAAGCAAGCATAAAATCGATGCAATTTTCTTTAATAAAAATTTCGTCTTAAGGTTCATCGTGTCTCCTCCTTCAAGTCCAACGTTTTTATTTTATATCTTCCACTTTCTTTTCAAGCGGTTTTTCCAACACAGCCGGATTTTTC
>SVFS01000089.1 GCA_015056725.1 Lachnospiraceae bacterium
TTAGACTGACAACGTGAAATAGTAAGGAGATGCGTATGAATTTACGTACTGCGGAAGAAGGGAAAGAATATATCATCCGGCAAATCGAAACAGATGATGAAGAATTAGATGCTTTTTTGTTTTCATTGGGATGTTACAGTGGTGAGCCGATTACCGTAATTTCGCATCTGAAAGGCGGATGTGTCGTTTCGATTAAAGATGGCAGATATAATATCGACAACCAGTTGGCAGAAGCGATTATTGTATAGGAGTATTTTTTTGAAAATGAGTTAGCGGCGTCTAACTGCCTTGGGTTTAACAGTAAATGCTGTTTAAATATTGAATTGTAGAATGAGGAGGAAAAAAAGATGAGAATTGCTTTAGCGGGCAATCCAAACAGTGGTAAAACCACAATGTACAATGCTTTAACAGGAAGAAATGAAAAAGTGGGTAACTGGGCAGGCGTAACAGTTGAAAAGAAAGAATACCCAATTAAGAAGAGCTTTTTTAACGGAGCGGAAGATTTAATCGCAGTTGACTTACCGGGTGCGTATTCCATGTCTCCATTTACTTCTGAAGAAAGTATTACAAGCTCTTACGTTAAGAATGAAAAGCCGGATGCAATCATCAACATCGTGGACGCTACAAATCTTAGCCGTAGCTTGTTCTTTACAACACAGCTTTTAGAATTAGGTGTTCCGGTTGTAGTTGCACTTAACAAAACAGATATTAACGATAAGAAAGAAACAAAAATTGATGTCGCAGCGCTTTCTGCAAAGCTTGGCTGTCCGGTTGTACAGACAGTTTCTACAACTTCTGCAGGCTTGGCCGATGCTGTAAAAGAAGCAGTTGCAAGTGCTGGTAAAGGTCAGACAGCACCATATGTTCAGGGTGACATCGATCTGACAGACAAAAAAGTAGTTGAAGCAGCAGATAGAAAACGTTTTGAATTTGTGAACAAGATTGTAGGTGATGTAGAAACACGTAAGGTTCTTACAAAAGAAAAGAACTCTCAGGATAAAATCGATGCTGTTCTTACAAACAAATGGCTTGGTATTCCGATTTTTGCAGTTGTAATGTTCCTCGTATTTGATATTTCACAGTCTACATTTGGTCCATTCCTTGCAGATACACTTGTTGGATGGCTGGAAGGCTTCCAGGGCTGGATCGGTGGAATGCTGGAAGGTGCAAACCCATTGTTATATGCTCTTCTTGTGGATGGGGTAATCGGTGGTGTGATTGCCGTTATCGGTTTCCTTCCGCTGGTTATGGTTATGTACTTCTTAATTGCAATTCTTGAAGATTGCGGTTACATGGCTCGTGTTTCGGTAGTCCTTGACCCTATTTTCAAAAAAGTTGGTTTAAGCGGTAAATCCGTTATCCCATTCGTTATCGGTACAGGTTGTGCAATCCCTGGTATCATGGCTTGTCGTACAATCCGTAACGAACGTGAACGCAGAGCAACAGCTATGCTTACACCATTTATGCCATGTGGAGCGAAATTACCTGTAATCGCGTTATTTGCAGGTGCATTCTTTGAAGATAGAGCATGGGTGGGTACAACAATGTACTTCGCAGGTATTCTCCTTATTTTCTTCGGTGCGTTACTTGTAAACAAAATTGCAGGACATAAAGCAAGAAAATCTTTCTTTATTATTGAGCTTCCTGAATACAAAGTACCTAGCCTTAAAAGAGCTTTCCTTTCTATGTGCAGCCGTGGTTGGGCATATATTGTGAAAGCAGCTACAATTATCCTTCTTTGTAACACAGCAGTACAGATTATGCAGACATTTACATGGAGCTTCCAGGTAGCAGAAACAGCTGATTCTTCTATCCTTGCTTCTATCGCAGGTCCATTCGCATATGTACTTGTTCCAATCGCAGGTGTTCTTTCCTGGCAGCTTGCAGCAGCAGCAGTTACAGGCTTTATTGCAAAAGAAAACGTTGTTGGTACATTAGCTGTATGCTTCGTTGGTCTTGAAAATCTGATTGATACAGAAGAACTTGCACTGATGGAAGGTGCCGGTGCAGAAGTAGCTACAGTATTTGCAATTACAAAAGTAGCAGCACTTGCATATATGATGTTTAACTTATTTACACCACCATGTTTTGCAGCTATCGGTGCTATGAACTCTGAAATGAAGAGTGCGAAATGGATTTGGGGAGGTATTGGTCTCCAGCTTGGTACAGGTTATACAGTAGGTTACCTTGTATACCAGATTGGTACTCTTATCACAACAGGTGCATTAGGTGCAGGTTTTGTACCGGGGCTTATCGTGGTAGCAGTTTTTGTAGCAATCTTAGTTTACATGTGTGCAAAATCCGAAAAGAGCTTAAAAGCAGAATATGCTCTTGCAGCAAAATAATAGTTTAGAGGAACAATATGGAAAATATTATTATTATCGCAATACTTATAGTGATTGTGGGCTCTGTGTCCTTCTACATATATAAAGAAAAGAAAAGCGGTAAGACCTGTATCGGCTGTCCTTATGCCGACACCTGTGGTACAGGCGGTTCATCATGCGGCGGCTGTGGCGGAACCGGACATTAAGACTATATTGTGTAAAAGTCATAAAATAGAAAGAAAAGGTGTATATCTAATGATATGCACCTTTTGTGCTAAGGAGATGATAAGATGCAGGAATGTAACATTTGTAAAAACGATCACCATTATCATGAAATTATTGACTGTATCACCTGTGCATTAGATGCAAGAGATACATATACGGCAGGGCATTCCCAGCGTGTAAGTGATATGGCACAAAAGATATGTGAGCTGCTTGGTTTAAAGGAAGAGGATGCTGAAAAGATACATATTGCAGCACATTTGCATGATATTGGAAAAATCGGTGTGTCGGATTCTATTTTGAAAAAAGAGGGAAGATTGACCGATGAGGAATTTGCAGAAATGAAAAAGCATCCGGCGATTGGTGCAGAAATACTAGGTAAATCTACTATTTTGAGTGAATTATCCAACATAGTGCTGATGCACCATGAAAGATTTGATGGTAAAGGTTATCCCACAGGAACAGAAGGAAATGATATTCCGGTGGGAGCAAGAATTATTGCGATATGTGATTCCATAGATGCCATGACTTCTAACAGATGCTATCGTAAAGCATTTGATTTTGATTACTGCTATGGAGAGATTGAAAAGAATCTGGGGAAAATGTATGACCCTATTATCGGCAGATATGTACTTGATAATTGGGACGATATAACGAGTGTAGTGAGGTAGAGATGAGCGATAGAATAAAACAGTCCTATAAACAATCAAAAAATATATATGATGATGCCCTGACACAGGAAAAGTGGTGGAGCAAATTGTATATTAAGCTGTTTTGGGGTGGCGTGGATGATAAAGAAATTGCACGAAAAATACTGGAATATATTCCCGAGGACTTTTATGGAAGCATACTGGATGTACCGGTAGGGACTGCCGTATTTACGTGGCAGAAATATCAGAATATGAAAAATGCGGACATTATCTGTTTGGACTATAGTGAAGATATGTTGGAACAGGCACAGGCACGTTTTGCAAAGGCAGAACTTTTCGACATTAAAACGATGCAGGGAGATGTAGGGAATTTGCCATTTGCAGATGAGACATTTGATATTGTGCTGAGTATGAATGGATTTCATGCTTTTCCGGATAAGGACAAAGCCTTTTTAGAGACAAACAGAGTGCTGAAACAGGGTGGGCTTTTTTATTTCTACCTTTTACATAAAAGGCAAATCAAAAATTACAGATTGGTTAATCCATAAAGTATTTGCAAAAAAGGGTTGGTTTACACCGCCTTTTGAGACGGAACATTCCTTAAGAAAAAGGCTGGAAAAGATGTATACAATCAAAGAATTTCATGTGGAAGGTTCTATGGTATATTTCCTGGCGGAAAAGGATAGGTAAATTATTCAATTTACAAATTGTACTTTCATAGTTTAAAGATTATAATGTTTTTTGTAAAAAGAGTCGTAAAACGATTCGTGAACAAAGGAGGAAACATTATGAAAAAATTACTTTCCATGCTTCTTGCAGCCGTTATGTTACTGGCTGTTCCAAGCATGACAGCAGATGCTGCTGACACAAAGGATAGCGTTGCTATTCTTTACACAAACGATGTTCATACTTACATCGATGGTCCACTGAGCTATGATGTGATTGCGGCAATCAAGGAGGAACTTGAACCGCTGTACAAAGATGTACTTTTAGTGGATGCAGGTGACCATGTACAGGGTACTGCATATGGTTCCATGGACAAGGGTGAAACGATTATAAAGCTGATGAATGCAGCAGAATATGACCTTGCCACATTAGGTAACCACGAATTTGACTATGGTATGTTTGGCTGTATGCAGATTATTGATTGGGCACAGTTCCCATATGTATCCTGTAACTTCCATCATGAAGAAGCAGGTGTATGTGGTGACAATGTATTAGAAAGCTATGAAATCTTCGAATGTGGAAATGAAAAGATTGCTTTTGTAGGTATTACAACACCGGAATCCTTTACAAAATCCACACCGGCTTATTTCCAGAATGAAAACGGTGAATATATTTATGGTATTGCCGGCGGAGATGATGGTGCTGAATTATATGCGCATGTTCAGACAGCTATTAATGCTGCCAGAGCAGAAGGGGCGACAAAAGTAATCGCACTTGGTCATTTAGGAGACGACATTTCTTCTCAGCCTTGGACAAGTGAAATGACAATCGCAAATGTAACAGGTCTTGATGCTTTTATCGATGGACATTCTCACAGCACAGTAAAAGGCAAAGATGTTGCAGACAAAGATGGCAACAATGTTCTTCTTACACAGACTGGTGAATATTTTGGTCAGATTGGTTTGATGGTAATCAGCGGAACTGGCGAGATTACAACAGACTTTATCGGAACAGAAGAAATTTTAGGTGAAGATGGTGAAACTGTTACAGGCTACAATGTTGTATCTGAACTTTACAAAGGTACAGAAATCATTTCTGATGCAGATGTAAAATCTATTCAGGATGGTTGGCTTGCAAAGGTTGATGAAGAATTAGGTACGGTTATCGGTTCTACAGCATTAACACTTGATAACTACGAAGGCGAAGAAAATCGTCTTGTCCGTAGCCAGGAAACAAACACAGGTGACTTCTGTGCAGATGCTTTATATTATTTATTTGACAACATGGATATGGATGTAGACGTAGCTATCATGAATGGTGGTGGTGTTCGTAACAAAGCTGTTACAGGCGACATCTCTTACAAAGTATGTAAAGATATCCATACATTCGGTAACGTAGCTTGTTTACAGACAATTACAGGTCAGCAGCTTTTAGATGCACTGGAATGGGGTGCCCGTAGTGTTGGTGTTGATGAATGTGGCGGTTTCCTTCAGGTTTCCGGTATTACATACAAGATTGATACATCCACAGCTGATACAACACAGAAGGATGATAAAGACGTATGGACAGGTGGCCCAACAGGCGAATACCGTGTACATGACGTAAAAGTATACAACAAAGAAACAAATGCATGGGATGATTTAGACCTTGTAGCAGAATACAATTTAGCAGGTTACAACTATACTCTTCGTGATTTAGGTGATGGCTTTGCTATGTTTGATGGTGCAGTAAACGTACTTGACTATGTAATGGAAGACTACATGGTATTAAGTAACTATGTTCTTGCATTTGAAAATGGAGTAGTAGATGCTTCAAATTCTCCATTATTAGCAAAATATGATGGATTATTAGTAGACTACAGCACAGTAAACGGCAGCGGACGTATTGAAATCATAACAGAAAGAGCTGCTGCAGAAGCTCCTGCCGAAGAAGTAGCAGAAGCACCGGTTGAAGAACCGGCAGTAGAAGAAACAGAAGCTCCTGTTGAAGAAACTGTAGAAGAAGGCGGCGTTTCTCCTATCGTTTATATCATTGTTGCAATCGTTATCATTGCGGTAATTGTTGTAGTTTTAAAAGTAAGAAAGAAAAAATAAGAAATCAAATATGCCGTTGTCTTAGGAAAGTTTAAGACAACGGCTTTTCTTATGATTTTGAGAACTGTTTGGGCGACATGCCGGTATGTTTTTTGAAAACGGTAATGAAATAATTATAATCACGGAAACCGCATTCGAATGCTACATCTCCTATTTTGGCATTTGGTGCGGTTTCCAGCATGTGCATGGCTTTTTCCAGACGTTGATTCCGGATGAGCTCAGCGATGCCGATACCATAGCTTTCTTTTGCAATTTCATATAATTGTGTTTTACCAATATGAAAATGTTCGCAAATAGTTTTTACATCGATATCTTCAGTTAAGTGTTCTTGAATATAATTATCAATCCGAACCGGAAGATTTTCGTATTTCAGGGTTGCCATTCGGTCAATACAAAGATAGTTTGCGATGGCGTGGAGCAGATTGGCAGCAGACAGAATGTAATCATCCGTAATAATCGGCTGTTTCAGGCAGGCTTTCTTTAATGCGTTTAAGTTGACTTGATAATCTTTACAACATTCATAAATCATATTCCAACCGGTTTC
Organism: Lachnospiraceae bacterium; assembly: GCA_015056725.1. Classification (GTDB taxonomy): domain Bacteria; phylum Bacillota; class Clostridia; order Lachnospirales; family Lachnospiraceae; genus 1XD8-76. The sequence continues at coordinate 6,500 of SVFS01000089.1, forward strand.
GTAATCAGGATAGGAAAAAACATGACCAAAGAACAGATATCCAATTAAAATGTTTCCAAGATAAATAGGCATAATGGCTTCTTTGAGTCCTGCATGGCACTGATAAATATAGGTGTCATGCATTTTTGCTGCCTGAAGACAGGCTTCCTTATCACACTCGATGCATTTCGCACATGCGCTATTGTCTCTGCGGATAATTTCACAGAAATGTGCACGCTTTTCAGGATAAGATACCAGTTCGCGGAAGGTTTCGTCAAAGACCGTAATGCGTATTTGGGTAATGGTATAAAAATCCTTTAAAATGGCAGATAATCGTTCAATATTAAAGCTGGAAATCATAATGGGCCCCTCTCTTTTTGACTCAAACGTTTTCGTAAAAAATCCTACCGGAAGAATTATATAGTAGCGAACAAAATCAAAGTTTTTTGAACATTATAACATAGATTTTTTAGAAAAAAAGACTATAATAAAAAGTGTAGGCAAAATATGTCCAAAAGGAGAATTTTTATGTTAGTTACGTTAAAAGAAATACTGGAAATTGCGGAAAAAAGAAATATTGCAATTGGTGCTTTCAACACACCGAACATGGAAAGTCTGATTGCGATTCTGGCAGCAGCAGAAGAATTGAATGAGCCGGTAATTATCCAGTTTGCGCAGTGCCATGAGCATTTGATTCCGCTTTCGGTTATCGGACCGATTATGATAGAGCATGCGAAGAAGGCAACAGTGCCTGTTTGTGTACATTTAGATCATGGTGAAACGTTTGAATATTTGGAAACAGCATTGAAAATCGGTTTTACAGGTATCATGTATGATGGTTCGGTGCTTCCGTATGAAGAAAATCTTGCGAATACAAAGAAAGCGGTTGAATTGGCAGCGAAGTACGGTGCCAGTGTAGAAGCAGAGCTTGGTTCCATGGGAGTTAGAGAATCCGGTGCAGGAGATGGCTCGGGAGCAGAAGATGCGACTAAGATATATACAGATCCGAAACTTGCAAAAGAATTTGTAAAGGATTCGGGAATTGATGCACTTG
>SVFS01000009.1 GCA_015056725.1 Lachnospiraceae bacterium
GGATGGCAGCGATAAAGGATATCTTTAACGCGAATAAGGAGGTGTAACGCATGTCTATCTGTCCAAAGAATAAAACTTCTAGAGCTAGAAGAGATAAGAGAAGAGCAAACTGGAAAATGTCTGCTCCAACATTAGTTAAATGCAGCAAATGTGGTGCTTTGATGATGCCTCACAGAGTATGCAAAAAATGTGGTTCTTACAACAAGAGAGAAATCGTTTCTGTTGATTAATTTGGAATCTAAAAGGCTTTCTGAGTGTTCAGAAGGCCTTATTTTTTTGTAATAGTAGTTATTGCTTTTTAGACTCTGTTTTAGTAGAATATATTGTGGAATGCCCATGAGAATATGAAGGTATTACGAAATAAAATAGTTTTTTACTGAGGAAGGAAACAAGGGGACATGTCAGAATTTATAAAGGTTGCTGTTGATGCGATGGGTGGAGATAATGCACCGGTTGAAATCGTAAAAGGTGCTATTGAAGCAACACAGGAAAATGAGAAGGTTAAAGTATATTTAGTAGGACAGGAAGATGCTGTAAAGGCAGAACTTGCGAAATACAAATATGATGCAGAACGTGTAGAAGTAGTACATGCATCTGAAATTATTGAAACAGCAGAACCGCCTGTTTTAGCAATTAGAAAGAAAAAAGATTCTTCTTTAGTAAAAGCACTTACAATGGTAAAAGATGGCGAGTGTGATGCGTTTGTATCTGCCGGAAGTACAGGTGCGACATTAGTTGGCGGACAGCTTATTGTAGGAAGATTAAAAGGTGTGGAAAGACCACCGCTTGCACCAATGATTCCGACTATGACGGGAGCATCTTTATTGATTGACTGCGGAGCAAATGTAGATGCAAGACCTTCTATGCTTGTACAGTTTGCAAAGATGGGTTCTATCTATATGGAAAACATATGTGGTGTTAAGAATCCGAAGGTTGGTATTGTTAATATTGGTGCTGAAGAAGAAAAAGGAAATGCTCTTGTAAAAGAAACATTCCCATTGTTAAAGAATTGTCCTGATATTAATTTTATCGGAAGTGTAGAAGCCAGAGATATCCCATCCGGTATGGCAGATGTTATTGTGTGCGAAGCCTTTGTGGGAAATGTTGTACTTAAAATGTATGAAGGTACGGGTGCGGCACTTCTTAAAAAAGTAAAACAGAGTATGATGACAAATCTTCGTAGTAAAATCGGAGCACTTCTTGTAAAACCTGCGTTAAAAGAAACTTTGAAAGAGTTTGACTTAGAGCAGTATGGTGGTGCACCGCTTCTTGGATTAAAAGGTCTTGTGGTAAAGACGCACGGTAGCTCTAAACACGGAGAAATTAAAAATTCAGTACTTCAGTGCGTAACCTTTAAAGAACAGAAAATTAATGAAAAGATAAAAGAAAAACTTTCTGCGGTAGATGAAGCTGATTTATAAAGCGAAGAGAATATTTGAAAACCTAAAGGGGAGAAAGTCATGGATTTTGACAGAATACGCAAGATAATTGCATCGGTATTAGGTGTAGACGTTTCTGAAGTCAAAGAAGAGACTACTTTCATAGAAGATTTGGGAGCAGACTCATTGGATGTCTATCAAATAATGTTGAAGCTGGAAGAAGAATTTGAAATTCACATTGATGCAAAAGTGATAGAAAATATTAGAAATGTTGGAGATGTACTTACATTAATAAGAGGTAATTAAAGAAAAGTCCTTATCCGTAAGGGCTTTTCATAGCTTATAGAGAAATTAAAAAAATTGGAAGGTATAAATATGTTACCCGGATTTACGCTGAAACAGTTGCAGGAGAAAATGGGATATACATTTAAGGATGTAACGCTTTTAGAGAAAGCACTTACCCACAGTTCTTATGCGAACGAACGTAAAATAAATAAAATTGATAATTATGAGCGTCTGGAGTTTTTGGGAGATGCAGTGCTTGAACTTGTTACAAGCGAGTTCCTGTACCATGAAAATCCGGAAATGCCGGAAGGACAGCTTACAAAACTTCGTGCATCTTATGTATGCGAACCATCGCTTGCATTGTGTGCAAAATCCTTGGATTTAGGTTCCTATCTTTTTCTTGGACGCGGAGAAGCAAGTACCGGAGGAAGAGGTAGAAGTTCTATTCTTTGCGATGTGATGGAAGCCATTATTGGTGCAGTATTTTTGGATGCGGGAATTGATGTGGCGAAAGAGTATATCCATCGTATCATTCTAAACGATTTAGAAGATAAGGCATTATTTTATGATGCTAAGACTATCTTACAGGAAAAAATCCAGAAATTGGGAAGACAGCTTTCTTATAAGGTAGTAAAAGAAGAAGGTCCTGAGCATGAAAAAGTGTATTTCGTAGAAGCTTATATGGATGAAGAGCTTATTGGAACCGGAAACGGACAAAATAAGAAATCAGCAGAGCAGGATGCGGCATATCAGGCGCTTAAAACAAAGTTTGCAAATGAGTAAAAAAGTACAGTAGGTGTTATATGTATTTAAAGAGTATAGAGGTACAGGGATTTAAATCTTTTGCCAATAAAATAACATTCAAATTTCACAATGGAATAACAGGTATCGTTGGACCGAACGGTTCAGGAAAAAGTAATGTTGCGGATGCGGTTCGATGGGTTCTTGGTGAACAGAAAGTAAAACAGCTTCGTGGAGCCTCCATGCAGGACGTTATCTTTTCGGGAACGGAAATGAGAAAGCCGCTTGGATATGCGTATGTTGCAATTACGCTTGATAATAAAGATCATCAATTAGCGATTGATTACGATGAAGTGACCGTTGCAAGACGTTTGTATCGTTCCGGTGAAAGTGAATATATGATTAATAACAGTCCATGCAGACTGAAAGATGTGTATGAACTGTTTTATGATACAGGTATCGGTAAAGAGGGATATTCTATCATCGGTCAGGGACAGATTGATAAAATCTTAAGCGGAAAGCCGGAGGAAAGAAGAGAACTTTTCGATGAAGCTGCAGGTATTGTGAAGTTTAAACGTAGAAAAGCAGCATCTGTTAAGAAGTTGGAAAACGAAAAACAGAATTTACTTCGTTTGACTGATATTTTGGCAGAGCTTGAAAAACAGGTTGGTCCGCTTGAAAAGCAGTCTGAAAAAGCTAAGATTTATTTAAAGAAAAAAGAAGCTTTAAAGACATTAGACGTCAATATGTTCCTTGTTGATAATGAACATATTAATAATCAGTTAAAGCAGGTTGCTGAAAAATATGTGATTGCAACACAGCAGCTTACGGATACGACTGAAAAATATAATGGAATTAAAGAAGAATACGAACAGATTCAGCTTGAAATTGAAAAACTGAATCAGGAAATAGAAGATGCACATCTGACACTTACATCCGCGGCGGAAACACGTGGTAAGCTGGAAGGTGAAATTAATGTCTTAAAAGAACAGATTCATTCTGCGTCCAGCAATGATGAACACCTTTCCAATCGTTTAGCGGCAGTACAGGCAGAAATCGATGATAAACTGTCTGACAAATCCGGCATCATTACGGAAAAGAAGAGTATTGATGAGCAGGTAGCAGAATTAGAGCAGTCCAGAGATGCTGCAAGAGGAAAACTTGAAGAAGTTCAGAAGCAGATTGAGGATTTAAATGCGACAATAGAAGATGCTAAAAATGCTATTATTCAGGCTTTGAATGAAAGAGCAACGACTAAATCCCAGATGGGACGTTATGATACGATGATGGAGCAGGTGCAGATCCGTAAGGCGGAACTTACATCCCGTATTGTCCGTGCGAAGTCAGACGAAGCGGAAGCAGATCAGATGATTGCGGATTTGGAAAAGCAGTTTGATGAGATCAATGCAAAGATTACAAAGCTGAATGAAGAGCAGGCAGCTATGGACATGCGCCTTTCTGAAATCAGAGAAGAACTCACAAAGAAAGATAAACTGTTACAGGAAACAAGAGAAAAATATCATCAGGAAAAATCAAAATTAGATGCACTCAATAATTTGACAGAGCGTTATGAAGGATATGGCGGTTCTGTTAAGATGGTAATGGAACAGAAAAAGTCTGAAAAAGGTATTATCGGTGTTGTAGCGGATATCATTAAAGTAGATAAAAAATATGAAACTGCTATCGAAACAGCACTTGGCGGTAATATTCAGAATATTGTAACAGAAGATGAAGGAACAGCTAAGAGAATGATTCAGTTTTTGAAACAGAATCGTTTTGGACGTGCGACCTTCCTTCCGCTTACAAGCATTGAACATCCACAGGAATTTAAAAATCCGGATTCTTTAAAAGAAGACGGCGTTATCGGTATGGCTGATGAATTGGTTGATATCGATAGTAAGTACCGCAATGTGGCGAAAGCGATGCTTGGAAGAATCGTTGTCATTGACAATGTGGACCATGCACTAAAAATCGCAAAAAAATACGATTTTGGTATTCGTATGGTTACATTGGAAGGCGAACTTCTTGTACCGGGTGGTGCCATTTCCGGTGGTGCATTTAAAAATAACAGCAATCTTCTCGGAAGAAGAAGAGAACTTGCTGAACTGGAAAAGAAGGTAAAAGAACTTCAGACTCAGATTGATGATTTAGATAAAGAAATTATCAGTATTCGTGAAGAACGAAACGGACTTCGTGTGAAATCCGAAAGTCAGAGACTGTTATTACAGAATACGTTTATTGAACAAAATACCGCGCGTCTTAATCTGGAAGCAGCAAAAGAAAAGAGAGAAGAGACTGCAAGCGGATATGGCGATTTAAAAGCTGAGGAAAAAGATATTGCCGAGCAGATGAAGGAAATCGAAGAAGGCAAAGAACGTATCCAGAAAGAACTTTTAGATTCAGAACTGCTGGAGCAGGAAAAAACAGTGCTTGTAGAACAATGTCAGAAACAGCTTGAAGAAGTCCGTGAAACAGAAACCGAATGTGCGGCAAAAGCGGCTGAATGGGATGTGGAAGTAGAAAAGATGCTTCAGAAGCAGGAATTCGGACAGGAAAACGTAGACCGAATTGATGCGGAAATCAAACGTCGTGAAGAAGAACTTTTGGAAATCAAAGACAGCATGCAGAATAATGCGGAAGAGGTTCTTCGTAAACAAAACAGTATTGAAGAAATCTTAAAGACCATTGAAGCCAGCCATGAGGCACAGAATGCGGCAAAAGTTACACTTGATACAAGTGCAGTCCGCAAAGAAGAATTAAATGAAAAACAGAAGAAATTCTTTGACAGACGGGAAGAGCTGGCAGCTCAGATGAACGGTCTTGATAAAGAAGTGTATCGCTTGAATGCACAGAAAGAGCGTTTTGAAGAGTCCATTGAAAATCAGATTAATTACATGTGGGATGAGTATGAGATTACGTTAAGTGATGCGGCATCCATGCGAGATCCTGAAATGACTGATTTGTCTGCCATGAAGAAAGAAATTGCTTCTTTGAAAGACCAGATCCGTAAGCTTGGTGATGTAAACGTAAATGCCATTGAAGATTATAAAAATCTGATGGAACGTTATACATTCCTGAAAGGTCAGTATGATGACCTCATTGAAGCGGAAAAGACTCTGGAAGGCATTATTACAGAGCTTGATGTGGCGATGAGAAAGCAGTTCAAGGAAAAATTCCAGGAAATCGGCAAAGAGTTCGACAAAGTATTTAAAGAATTATTTGGTGGTGGTAAGGGAACGCTTGAATTAATGGAAGATGAGGATATTCTGGAAGCAGGTATCCGTATCATTGCACAGCCACCAGGAAAGAAGCTTCAAAATATGATGCAGCTCTCCGGTGGAGAAAAAGCACTTACTGCGATTGCACTTTTATTTGCAATTCAGAACTTAAAGCCGTCACCATTCTGTCTCCTGGACGAAATCGAAGCTGCGCTGGATGAAAATAACGTAACCAGATTTGCAAAATACTTACATAAACTGACAAAGAATACACAGTTTATCGTTATTACACACAGACGCGGAACCATGGAAAAAGCGGACAGACTGTATGGTATTACCATGCAGGAAAAAGGTGTATCGGCACTTGTCAGCGTAGACCTTATTGATAAAGACTTGGATGACTGATAGGCATATCTGACAGAGTATAAGTAATTTAGAAAAGGAAGTTTATGAGCGAAGAAAAGAAAGGCTTTTTTGCCAGACTAAAATCAGGACTTACAAAAACAAGAAATAACATTGTCAGTGGAATTGATGCGGTGTTTAGCGGGTTTTCCAATATAGATGAGGATTTCTATGAAGAACTGGAAGAAATCCTGATTATGGGAGATATTGGTGTACGTGCGACAAACGACATTTTGGAAAAACTGCGAAAACAGGTAAAGGAAAATCATATTAAAGAGCCGGCTGAGTGCAAACAGTTTTTGATTAATAATATTAAAGAACAGATGCAGACAGGTGAAGCGGCATATGATTTTGAAACAAAGACCAGCATTGTACTGGTGATTGGTGTGAACGGTGTAGGAAAGACTACAACGGTAGGAAAACTGGCAGGTAAATTGAAAGCGGACGGAAGGAAGGTGCTCATTGGTGCATGCGATACATTCCGTGCAGCGGCAGGCGAGCAGCTTACCGAGTGGGCAAACCGTGCCGGTGTGGAAATCATCAGCGGAAGAGAAGGCGCAGATCCTTCGTCTGTATTATTCGACGCAGTATCCGCTGCCAAAGCCAGACATGCAGATGTACTTTTATGTGACACCGCAGGCAGACTCCATAACAAAAAGAATCTGATGGAAGAGCTGCGTAAAATGGACCGCATTATCAGTAGGGAATTTCCTGATGCACATAGAGAAAATCTGATTGTATTAGATGCTACAACCGGCCAGAATGCATTGCAACAGGCAAGGGAGTTTGGCGATGTGGCAGATCTTAGCGGTATTATTCTGACAAAGATGGACGGAACTGCAAAAGGAGGAATTGCAGTTGCAATCCAGTCAGAACTTCAGGTTCCGGTAAAATATATCGGAGTGGGAGAAACGATAGAGGATTTACAGAAATTTGATGCGGATGCGTTTGTGGATGCATTATTTGATGTAAAAATGGATGAAGAATAGAGGGAAACGTATATGGAGAAAATGTTAACATTAGAGAAGTTTGAGGAAGCTTCTGAAGTAGTACGCAAGGTGACGCTGGAAACAAAGCTTGTTTATAGTGACTTTCTCAGCAAACAGAGCGGAAACAGAGTGTATTTAAAACCTGAAAATATGCAGTTTACAGGTGCTTATAAAGTGCGTGGTGCGTATTACAAAATGAGCACTTTGACAGAAGAGGAGCGTCAAAGAGGTATCATTACAGCATCAGCAGGAAATCATGCACAGGGTGTTGCTTATGCAGCACAGTGTTATGGTGTAAAGGCAGTCATTGTTATGCCGACCAATACACCGTTTATCAAGGTAAACCGTACAAAGAGTTATGGAGCAGAAGTGATTTTACATGGTGAGGTATATGACGAAGCATGTGCGTATGCATATCAGCTGGCAGAAGAACATGGATATACGTTTGTACATCCTTTTGATGATCTGGCAGTAGCAACAGGTCAGGGTACGATTGCAATGGAAATCTTTAAAGAACTTCCACTTGTAGATGTAATCCTTGTACCAATTGGTGGAGGCGGTCTTGCAACAGGTGTTTCTACACTTGCGAAACTGTTAAATCCAAAGATTAAAGTAATCGGCGTAGAACCTGCGGGTGCAAACTGTATGCAGGAATCCATCAAGGCAGGCGAAGTGACAACACTTCCGTCCGTATCCACGATTGCAGATGGTACAGCAGTAAAAACACCGGGTACAAAGATTTTCCCATACATTCAGGAAAACCTGGATGAGATTATTACGGTAGAAGATGAAGAACTTGTAGTATCCTTCCTTGATATGGTAGAAAACCATAAGATGGTGGTGGAAAACTCCGGACTTTTGACGGTTGCAGCGATTAAGCAGCTGGATATGAAAGATAAGAGAATCGTTTCTATCTTAAGCGGCGGTAATATGGACGTGATTACTATGTCATCTGTCGTTCAGAAAGGACTTATTTTCAGAGACAGAATTTTCACGGTATCCGTACTCTTGCCGGATAAACCGGGCGAACTTAGCCGTGTATCAGGCGTGATTGCAGCAGAAAGCGGAAACGTAATTAAGCTGGAGCATAATCAGTTTGTATCTACAAACAGAAGCGCGGCAGTAGAACTCCGCATTACTATGGAAGCATTCGGTACAGAACACAAGAACCAGATTATAAAAGCACTGGAAGACAACGGTTACAGACCGAAGCTGACAGCGACGAATATTTAGTGGGTACAGCAGAAAGTAGCTGGAATGAGTAGGTAAGGAGTAATGGGAAGGGGCACGAAAGTGTCCCTTTTTTGTTGTAAGATATTAATGAAAACGGTATTATTCTTGAACACAAATAAATGCGTTAGTATAATAATGTTGTAGGTGAAATTAATCTAAATATGTATGCAGGAGATAAAGTGTATGTTGGTTTATGATGGTACAAAATTAGATTTTTTAAAGAGTGTGGAGCAAGATACAATTGCTTTTGAAATTGAGGAAAATATTTATCAAAAAATGAATCGGCATACTGCAAGAAATGAATTTCGTGCGTGGGAAAATTCTTTGGAATATATGTATAAAGTACTAAATGATGAAGAGATTCCTTTGGATGCGGGGATAGCTATTGAATACAATATTCCACAGACATCTAAAAGAGTTGATTTTTTGATTTCTGGTTATGATAAGAATTCTCAAAGTAATGTAGTTATTATTGAGTTGAAACAATGGGATAAAATTGATGTGATTGATGGTATGGATGGATTAGTTGAAACATATACGGGAAATGCCATTCGTCAAGTCGTACATCCTTCTTATCAGGCGTGGTCATATGCAATGCTGATTACAGACTACAATCAGGCAGTTCAGGAAGGTAATATAGATTTATATCCCTGTGCATATCTACATAATTATCGACGGACAATAAATGATCCCTTAGATGGAATTCAGTACGAAACCTATTTGGAGGATGCACCTGCATTCACTAGAGGCCAAGTGAAAGAATTGAGAGCGTTTATAAAAAAGTGTGTTTCCAAAGGGGATAACAAAGAACTACTATATGCAATTGAACATGGAAAAATAAGACCTTCCAAAAGTTTACAAGATTCCATTTCTAAAATGCTTAAAGGAAATAAAGAATTTATAATGTTAGATGAGCAGAAAGTGGTTTATGAGAAAATTTTGCGTGCTTCACGGAAATCTGTGGAAGATGGAAAAAAGAGAGTCATTATTGTTCAGGGTGGTCCTGGTACTGGAAAAACTGTTGTAGCGATTAATTTGCTTGCGCAGTTGACGAATGAAGAACAATTTTGCCAATATGTTTCTAAAAATAGTGCACCACGGAATGTATATCAGAAAAAGTTAAAAGGTGAAATTAGAAAAAGTAGTGTTGATAATATGTTTAAAGGTTCTGGGATTTACACGGAAGCGGGGAATAGCATAGTAGATACAATCCTTGTTGATGAAGCTCATCGATTAAATGAGAAATCCGGAATGTTTCAGAATCTTGGAGAAAACCAAATTAAAGAAATTATCAATGCAAGTAGATGTAGTGTGTTTTTCATTGATGAGAGCCAAAGAGTAACTTTGAATGATATTGGAAGTGTTTCTGAAATTGAAAGATGGGCACGATTTGCAGAGGCTGAGATTGTTCATATGGAATTGCTTTCACAGTTTCGCTGTAATGGTTCGGATGGTTATTTGGCTTGGTTAGATAACACATTGGAAATAAGAGAGACTGCAAATTGGAATATGGATGATATCGATTATGATATACAAATAATGGAATCGCCACATGATATGCGTAATATCATTATTGAAAGAAATTATATTAGTAATAATCGTGCTCGTATATTGGCCGGATATTGTTGGAATTGGTTAAAAGAAGGCGTTAATGATTCGTCAGTTCATGATATTAAAATTGGTGATTTTGAAATTAGTTGGAATTTGAAAAATTCAAGTACTTTTGCAATTGATGAAACTTCTGTAAATGAAGCTGGTTGCATACATACTTCGCAAGGATTAGAGTTTGATTATGTGGGCGTAATTATAGGTGACGATATGCGTTATGAAAATGGTAAAATTGTTACTGATTATACTAGAAGAGCTAAAACAGATCAATCCTTAAAAGGCATAAAATCTATGTACAAAGAAAATCCCCAGCAGGCATTAGCGTTGGCTGATGAGATTATTAAAAATACTTATCGAACATTAATGACGCGAGGTATGAAAGGCTGTTATGTATATTGTGTCGATGATGCATTGGCAAAATATTTACGTGAAAGTTTAGGCGACAACAAGAAGAAAGGAACTAAATAATGACTGAAGAAACGATTAGTGAGATTTTAAAGTTTAGAGATGATAGAAATTGGAAACAATTTCACAATCCCAAGGATTTGGCAATTTCCATTAGTTTGGAGGCAGCTGAATTACTGGAAGTGTTTCAGTGGAGTGGCACAGATACATTGTGTGCAGAAAAGATTGATAATATTAAAGAGGAATTGGCAGATGTAATTAATTATTGTGTTCTAATGGCAGATGCATGCGGATTGGATATGGATGAGATAGTCAGAGAGAAGATTCTACACAATAATAAAAAGTACCCACTTGAAAAGTCGAAAGACAGTGCAAAGAAATATAATGAATTATAAATGAAATTTTTTTATGGAAAAGAGTTTTATGCATCCTATTGACCAACAACGAACCGGACAAAAACTGAAAATCATGTTTAAACTTGCAGGCTATGATGTGAGGTACATTCAAGAGTACTTAAACCTTTCCTGTCCCCAGCCAATTTACCGCTGGTTTAAAGGACAAAATCTGCCAACGGTAGAGAAAATTTATGCCTTAAGTATTCTCCTGGGTGTGCATATGGAAGAACTGTTGGTTTTTCAGGGACAACCTATGAATATAGGCTTGTATAAGGTGGCACGGGAGCCGAAGGACAAGCGCCTTTTATACTACGCTCAATGTCTGCAGATGGCAGCATAAGTGTTTTGGACTATCCGTCCAATGACAAAGACTTGACTTTGAGATATCCTTTTACTAGGAACTTTAAATGGTTTTCAGTAAAAGGATATTTTTGTTTGGGAGAGGTGATAGTTATGGGAACCAATTATTATTTTATGAGCAGGAATAAGGAACTGATGCAGAATTATTTTGCAGAGAAGTCGGAGTGGGGAGTGCTTGGCGAGGAGTATACCATCGTGGATGATCCATACCTTGGTTATCGATGTCACCTGAATAAATTAAGTTGCGGATGGCGGCCGTTGTTCCAGAAACATAGAGCGTTTGATAGTTTTCAGAAACTGGAGGTGTTTTACCGGGAGCATCAGGCGGACTTGGAAATTTATGATGAATACGGGAGGCAGTATTCATGGGAAGAATATTTTGAAATAGTTTATGAACATAGTCAGTACCTTCCGGAACCTGTGAAGTGGGTGTATGAAGTAAACTCTATGTTTCCGGATAAAAAGTCTCATTTGCGTACGGTTGGATGTAGTAAAGAAGAGGCGGAGCTTTATGTTCCTTTTAATCATATAGAGTATGAAAAGATGCTGCAGAAAGCAAGGCAGAAATTTGGTGTGTATGAACGAGAGTATGGGGATATAAAGTATTGGAATGATCCGGATTATTTGTTTGATTGGACGGAAGGGGAGTTTATGTAGAAAGATTGGGCTGGTCGAAAGACCCGGGTCCACCGAGTGGCGGGGAATTTCCTCGCCAATATATAATATGTTTGGAATTGCGGCGGACGTCTGCGGACTATGCCTAAGGGAGTCGGATGCGTCCGACTTTCTTTTTTGTTCAGGAAAAAGGAATATAGGAATTAACTTAATGATTAGCAGAAAATATTTTTCGTGCAAAAATGTTGCATAAAAAATATTTTCTGCTATAATAATATTACGGAGAATTCTGCAGGAGGTAACTACAATGATTATAGAGATTAGAGCAAAAAATTGTTTTGCATTTGAAGAGGAAATCAGCTTTTCTATGAAAGCGGATATGAGAAACAAGAAGTTTGCATCAAATGTTCATAGAGAAAATAATTTCAACGTACTGAAGACCGCGGGGGTTTATGGTCCTAACAATGTAGGAAAAACATGTCTTGTGAAATGCATCAGAGCAATTAAGAATGTTTTATTAGATAAGGAAAGCGGGTTACTTCGTAATATTTTTTCAAACGATGAAGTATGTCAATTAGGTGTGACATTTTTATCTTTGGGAAGAAAGTTTTCGTATGATTTTTGGTACAATGCAAAGACCGGAGAATATGTGTATGAATCTTTTACAGAAATATTAAAAGACCAATACAGTAATGAAAAAGAAGTTCTTTGGTTAAAGCGAGATACCATAAAAGAAGAATATTTCTGCATTGATGAAGATGCGCAAAAGATGATGCCTATCATTTCAAAGAATAATTTATTCTGCTACTTGGTAGATACAACCAAGTTTGAATCTTTGAAAGAACTGAAAAATATCTTAGTCGGATTTGCGGAAAAGATTGATATCATCAACATGAATAATATTCCTATGAAACATACAATCGAATTGCTGAAGAACAAAAATAATCTTCAGGAAAAGATTGTAGAGTTTATTAAGAATGCAGATTTGTATATGGATGATTTTAAGTATGTTGATGGAGATAAGATTCAAGTAGACGCCAGTGATGAGGCGGGAAGGCCTGAAGAAAAAGCGTTAGATATTCCCGAAAACATCATGGATCAAATACGATTAGTCTCAACATATAAGGGAGTTCCTGTTCCTAGTATGATATTTGATTCTACCGGAACTAAGAAGATAGCAGCAATTGCAAGTTATGTGATTGAAGCCTTGGAAGAAGGCCGATACTTGGTTGTAGATGAATTGGACAGCAGTATTCATTTCAAGCTGACAAGAGCTATCGTTGCATTATTTAATAATGAGCTTAACACCAATGCACAGATGATTTTTACGGTTCACGATATTAATCTGATGGATTGTAAGAGAATGTTCAGAAAAGAGCAGATATGGTTTGTTCACAAGGATGAAGAAGGCGTATATGTGTATTCACTTGCTGATTTTACAGCACAGGAAGGTGTGCGGGATACCACGGACGTTATGGAGAAATATAGGAAGGGGGCACTTGGCGCACTTCCTGATCCTGAATTGATAAAATCACTCCTGAGTATCAAAGGAAATGCGAAGGGAGTGGTTGCCGATGCAGAATAAACTTCCTAAGTTATTTGATAAGCAAAAAATATGCATTATCTGTGAAGGAAATGAGGAGTATGAATACCTCGAACGTTTAAAGGCATTGAAGGTGTGGAATGCACAGTATGAAATCATTTCTGATAATGCCGGTGGTAATGGTAATATCCCGGCGAGGTATCAGGACAGCTATCAGAATGGTTCTTATGAATTAGTACTTGTATTTTGCGATACCGAGAAGAAACCATATGAACAATATGAAGATATCAAACGAAAAATTAATGAGTTTCATGGAGTTGAGAGCGCTGCGGATGAAGTCATTATGTTTGGCAATCCATGCACAATGCAGATAATTGCCAAGCATTGGACAGAGGCATTAATCAAGACACCGGCCAAACCGGTAAATGCTCCATTAATTGAAGAGTTTACCGGCGTTCCCAATTACAAAGGAAGAACGGACCAGATTGAAGCAGTTATGGAGCATATTACGGTAGAGAATTATGAGCAGATGCGTAAGAGGGTGTGCAAGCTTGAAATGCAGGATACAGTTACAGGAAGTAGTAATTTCGGAAGATTTATGGAATTATTCGAAAGCAGTGATGCGAAGTGGATTGATAAGATTAATGAGGTGTTGGAGGGGTAAAAGATTTGAGTAAAGGTACACACGATTTGGCATTGTGTGTACCTTTACTTTAATCGTATCGCTATTAATATATTCAAATCGGTTTACACAATCTCGAGAAAGGCAGGCAAGGGTAATGGATTATAAAGCATTAAATGAGAACCAAAGAAAAAGGATGTTACAGATAAGTAAAAATGATTTTTCAATGGAATGGGAAAATCCTGATTTCCTTGATGCACTTATTGGAAAACTTCCTCCAATACATCAAGACCGAAATGAGGAAAATATTCAAACGGAACTTGTTGAATTAAACAAGTGTTATTCACAATTTGATTTTTTCGTAACTGATAGAGCTAAATTTATTCAAGAAATAAAAGTATTAATTGATGACATACATAATAAAAATGCGAATTGGTACGGTCTTGATTTATATAGAGTAGAAGAATGCATTCGACAGCAGGAATTTTGTTTGATTTCTGGAGAAGGCGGAATAGGAAAAAGCTATTTTATTAAATGTCTCGAAGAAGAATTTGAACGTAATGATATTCCACATTTGTGTATCTATGGAAAATTTGAAAAGAATTTACAGAATGTTGATGTCAACGAAATTATTGAAGTGGGTAAAAAAGGTTTTATATTTATTGTAGATGCAGTAAATGAAATGTCCGAAAAGGGGCAATTAGAGTTATTGAATGTACTTCGGAATTTAGTTCATCTTTCTAAAATAAGAATTATATTGACATACCGAACAAATGCTATGGATAGTCAGATCCTTGAAGAATATAAGGAAATGGCAAAGGCTGAGTATGCTTTCCCTGGGGTTTCTTTTGAATCTGCATTGAATGAACTCTTAAAGATGTCGGTTCCAGATGTTTACAAATATGAAGATATTCTGTTTTCGAATAATGCATTATTATTGAATATGCTTTGCAGAGCACTCAGTGATGAAAAACTAATAGAGGAAAAGGTAAATAGCATAGCTTCAATTACCTTTATTTTAGAATATTATATAAAAAATTCCATAAAGAAAACCTTTAAGGGGGAGATTGCATCCACAGATCCTATTGAAATTTGGAAAGATATTAAAAGAGTAGCTAAATGGATGTATGAACAAGATGTTAAAGAAATTGATAAAGAAAATTTGCTTTTAGTTATTAAATCGGGTGATGTCTTTATACGTATTTTAAGGCAAGCAGGGATTATAGGTGAGTACGATTATGATAACATGCATTATTATTTCTTTGCCATTGATTCGTTAACTGATTTTTTGATTGCACGTTCGTTATTTGAAGATATTACGGGAAAAGCATTTGATGAGCAGGTAAGAATCATATCACAAAAGACCGGCAAGCTCTATAATATGGAGGAAGCTGTGATTCTAGCTATATTTGATAATCTGGCACCGGAATATGAGTATATTGCAAAATTGTTAAAAGAAACAAAATTAATGGATTCATTGCAATATGAAACGCTTGTTAAAATCAACTTTAGCAAAGAAAATATTGTTGAATTTATTAAAGCATTTGAACCCATCGAGAAGAAAAACTTGATTACTATATTTGGAGGTTATACAGATAAGCCGTTCAATTGTGTGAATTATTTAAACTCATACTATACAGTAGAAAAAAATCAGTTAAGAGAGTTATCTTTAGCTTTATCTGGGACACATTTTCTGGGACGAGTGAAGGAAAGACTGAAAAACATTATATATTTTCTTACACTTCATAATGGTAAGGATAGAAGAGTGGAAGAAGCCTTTTATTATGCATTGTGGTGTTGTGCAGCACCAAACAAAGATGTGCGTTGTCTTGCAATGAAATTATTATACGAAGTAGTAAGACAGAATACGGAATATAAAAGTGTTCTGATTGATATGTATGAAAGTATTGTAGACCCATACATAAAGGAGGCAATAATTTATGTTTTAGTAAATCATCTACAAGATGACGAAGAAATATTGACTTTCTTTGAAAATTTAATAATAGGTGAAACATATTTATTAGCAAGAAGCATTAAAAGAATAGCGGTTTATTTGCACGATGATTATGGTTATATAAAGTGGGATAGAGAGAATCTGTATGATTTGAATAATACTTCGCCTATATCAGATTCTTTAAATGATATTTTCTTTAGCGTAGACCTTATGAATAAGGATTTTTTACCGTTCCGGTATTGGTCGAAGGAACATATTGATATGCATACACGTTTTTTGCAGGTAGACAAGCAGGACATTTTTAAGTTAAATCGCTTTTTGGAAGGAAAGTATTTATGTGTAAAAACGGGAGAATGTAATGGCTTGATGGCTTTTGAGAATCGTATTAAATCTGAGTATAATATTGATTTGCGCAAGCAAGTGCTAGATGATAACGCGTTTTTTGCTTCCTTCGAAGTGGTTATTAAAGAAATATTCTCCCTATTTCAAGAACCATATGATGAAGTTGGACGTATCGGAGGAGAAGAGAAGTTTCAAAACTCAATATTTATGAAGTGTGTTGATGTTGCTACCGGTATTTACTATGGAAGCCTTATGTGTAACTACTTTACGAATGAGTTTGCAACATACAATAATTATCAAAACAGCATTGGGTATGAAGTATATGATCCTATTGAATATGGTGAAGATGTGTATATAGCAACTCCAGTGCCGACATATCAAGATTATATTGAAAAGTTGGGTGATATGGTTGTTAATCGAATCGATTTACCGGAAAAGAAAGGCTTGGCGTGGGTAAAGGATGTGTCAATCACTCGTAGAAATTTAATATCACTTTTTCAACCAGTTGTGGTCAAAGATGTTGAGTGGGTTTTGCTCGCGGGAAGAGTTTCTTTGCATGAAGACTCTAAAGAGGAAACGAGGTGGAAAGATACATATGATATATGGTGCTGTACATCGGAAAAAGAAACTATACATGAAAATGGTGGCGCAAGGTATCTTACGATAGAATTGGAAGATTATGCTGGAAATTTAGATGATTATAAGAAATGTGATTCAAAACCGTGGTTATGTAAAGATGTAAAAAATATAAATTATCATTCAGAAATATTTGATAATACTTCCTTAGTGCTTCCGCCAGCAGAACTGATATGTTATTTTCAACTGACTCCGGTTTATGCCAATATGTCGTGGATTAATTTGGCTGGTGAAGTTGTAATATTCTGCAATAACAATAAAAATTCTTACTATACAGATCCAATTGGTGGTACGGTCTTTATAAGAAAAGATTATTTAGATGAGTATAAGAAAGAACATATTTTAAAGTATTTTGCGTTTACAGAAAGGTTCCTTCCCGAAACTGGTTATGCGGATGAAACATCGTTACATTTTGAAATTCAAAATGGTGTTATTATCAAGGAAATATTAAATAAGGGTGGAGGATTTCATCGGGCATCAGAGACTAATCCATTATGTGAGAATTGCCCACACGGCTTCAATCAGAAGTTGTCAAATAACAATAGTGACCTAAATGAAATGATAGAAATAATTATGCGGGAGGGTTACGCTTCATGGGAAGATGATGAAATTAACTGACAAGAGTAGTAAGTGAAATATATTAAGGAGACACAGTATGTTTCACGTTCATCTATCCCTCTTTTCCCGTTCGCCCACCTGAGTTCATCCGAGCCGTGATGCATCCGAAAAACAGACCCCTGTTCTCCCGCCTCACCACTAATCAACGAAGGTGGAACAAATTCAGACGAATTTTTCAAAGAATCATTTTATATCCCGGTTCGACCATGCTACAATATCCCTAGGGGAACGAAAACGGTAGCGTTCGGACGCGGACAAGAGGGGCGTGATACACAAGGTGTTTCGCCGAATACGTGATACGAATTCGATATACTTCTCCCGGAAAAAGGCTAAATAATAGGTGAAATACCCATAATATGAGTCGAAAAACGGCAAAAACTGTAACTAAATAAGCATAATGGGACCGTGAAGGTGGTAGAATAGTGGGTTCAGGTCGTTAGGCGAAGTGACGTTTTTCAACGGAAGATGGTCGAACATGAACATTAAAGAAAATATTATGTTATGATTTGGGGCTGGTCGAAAGACCCTGGTCCACCGAGCGGCGGGGAATTTCCCCGCCATTTTTTTTCTAAATTATTACAAAAGGATGATGGTATGAAAGAAAAGAGACTTAGCGTATTCGTAGACGAGTCTGGTGACTTTGGCACTTACGAGGTGCATGCTCCTTACTACTTGGTTTCTATGATATTACATAATCAAAATACTGTAATTTAACATGTGCCGCATCTTAATCTCTCTATTTTGTTCGCCTACGCAGCTGCTAATTAACGAGGCGAACGAATTTCGCAAAGAAGCAAATCGCTTTCACATTACTAATTTACATTTTCATTAGTTTGTGCTATATTGTTACCTGTTGGGCAAGAATAAAAACAATCTTGAATCCTATACAACAAACAAAAGATACGGGAAACCGTTGATAAAATCCGCATAAGTTATATGCGGATTTTTTGTGGCTTTTGAAGGGGTAAAAGACTTTATGATATTTTACCGATAACAACAAGAATAAAGAATTGTTTATGCGGATAAAGTAAACGTAGATATATAATATAAAGAAGATACTGTGAAAATAGGAAAAAACATTACAGATTAGGTAAAATGACATGAAAAAGAAAGTAAAAAAGCTGATTAAAAACTACATCATCATGACCATATTTTGCTTCACATATGCAGTAGGTATTGGACTGTTTTTGGATCCCAATAACTTGGCACCCGGTGGAGTGTCCGGTATATCCATTATGTTAAACCGTCTCACAGGGCTGGAAGTAGGTACATGGATTATTATTTTAAATATTCCGATTTTGCTGCTTGGATTATGGAAGTTTGGATTTAAACTAATTGTGTCTACAATGTACTGTACATTTTTATCATCAGCAATCCTGAATATGTTGGCACGATATGATGCAATAACACAGGATAAGCTTTTGGCGGCAATTACAGGAGCAAGTCTTGTGGCGTTATCTATTGGTATGATTTTTAAAGCAGGAGCAACAACAGGTGGCATTGATATTATCATCAAGGTTATCAAAACAAAGTATCCGCATATGAAAACAGGCGGTATTTTCTTTTGTACAGATGCTACAATTGTTGCATTGTCAGGGATTTTGTTCCGTGATATTGAGACAGCTCTCTATGCAGCGATTGCGGTAGTGACATGCTCCATGGTAATGGATGTGGTTCTATATGGACGTGATGGTGCAAAGATGATTTACATTATCAGTGACAAGTGGGAAACTGTTACGCAGAGACTGTTGCTGGAATTGGATATCGGAGTAACACATATTGAAGGTTATGGTGCGTTTTCGGGAAGAGAAAAGAAGGTCATTATGTGTGTTATGCGTAAACAACTGGCACCACGGATAGAAGAGGTCGTAAAGGAAGAAGACCCGGAGGCGTTTATGATTGTAACGGATGCTACGGAAATTTTCGGGGAAGGCTATAAGAGTTATTTCAGTGAGAAATTATAAACACACACCCTGTCAAGAAAAAATACTTGACAGGGTGTTTTCTTTATAGTATTCTAACAAAGGTGTCAATTTGTAGGAGTATTCATATGGATAAAATCGTAGAGCAGGGGCTGTTATATGACTTTTATGGCGAGCTCCTAACAGACCATCAGAAGCAGATTTATGAAGATGCGGTATATAATGACATGTCACTTACCGAAATTGCCGAACAGCAGGGGATTAGCAGACAGGGAGTGCATGATCTGATTAAACGCTGTGATAAAATTCTTCGTTCTTATGAAGAAAAGCTCCATTTGGTTGAGAAGTTTACAGACGCCAAAAAGAAGATGAAAGAAATCGATGAGCTTGCAAAAGCAAGTGAAAGTCTGACAGATAAAGAATTACGGGAACAAATCCTCAAGATACAAAATCTTGCAGGAGATTTGATACAAAGTTTTTAGTAAGATGGCGACAGTTCGTCATTCGTTTTAGAAAGGACACAGATTACAAAATCTGTTTATTGGTATAAATGGCGTTTGAAAGTTTAACAGATAAACTGCAAAATGTATTTAAAAATCTGCGAAGCAAAGGTCGATTGACTGAAGAAGATGTAAAAGTTGCGTTGAAGGAAGTAAAAATGGCACTTCTGGAAGCGGACGTAAACTTCAAGGTCGTAAAACAGTTCGTCAAAGCAGTAGAGGCCAGGGCAGTAGGCTCTGATGTAATGAACGGTTTGAATCCGGGCCAGATGGTTATCAAAATAGTAAACGAAGAGATGACCGCTCTTATGGGCTCTGAGACAACAGAGATTAAATTCCAGCCGGGTAAGTCCATCACAGTTATTATGATGTGTGGTCTTCAGGGTGCCGGTAAAACAACGACTACTGCAAAGCTTGCAGGAAAGTTTAAGTTAAAAGGTAAGAAACCGCTTCTCGTTGCCTGTGACGTATACAGACCGGCGGCGATTAAGCAGTTACAGATTAACGGTGAAAAACAGCAGGTTGATGTGTTCTCAATGGGAGATAACCAGAAGCCTGTAAATATAGCAAAAGCAGCCATTGAACATGCTGCGAAAAACGGTCATAATGTGGTAATCCTCGATACGGCAGGTCGTCTGCATGTAGATGAAGATATGATGGTTGAACTTCAGGGAATCAAAGAAAACATTGATGTTCATCAGACATTATTGGTAGTAGATGCCATGACCGGTCAGGATGCAGTTAACGTTGCATCTGAATTTGATAGTAAGATTGGTGTAGACGGGGTTATCCTTTCTAAGATGGATGGCGATACCCGAGGCGGTGCGGCTCTTTCTGTAAAGGCAGTTACCGGTAAGCCGATTTTATATATAGGTATGGGAGAAAAACTTTCTGATTTAGAACAGTTTTATCCTGACAGAATGGCAAGCCGTATTCTTGGCATGGGCGATGTGCTTTCCTTAATCGAAAAGGCACAGGCAAACATCGATATCGATGCGGAAAAAGAAAAGGAAATGACTGCCAAAATGAAATCAGGTAAATTCGATTTCGAAGATTACCTGGAGAGCATGAAGCAGATGCGTAACATGGGCGGTATCGGAAGTTTGTTATCCATGATGCCGGGCATGGGGGGCAAAAACATGGACTTGGCTTCTATGGTAGATGAAAAAGAGCTTGCGAGAAATGAAGCAATTATTTTCAGTATGACCAAGGCGGAACGTCAGAATCCAAAACTTTTAAATCCGAGCAGAAAGCATCGTATTGCAAAAGGAGCCGGTGTAGACATCATGTATGTAAATCGTCTGGTGAAGCAGTTTGAACAGAGCCAGAAGATGATGAAGCAGATGAAAGGCATGATGGGCAAGAAAGGCCGCGGACTTGGCGGAATGTTTGGTGGCAGCATGGGCGGAATGAGATTTCCGTTTTAAGCAAAATAGATTTCTGAGAAATCTATATAAGAGTCAGTTTAGAGATATCCCTTGGAATATTTCTTAAACATAAATTGCTGGTTTAACAGCGAAATAATAAATAATATTTTAGTTGATTACACGGAGGAAAATCAAAATGGTAAAAATCAGATTAAAAAGAATGGGACAGAAAAAAGCACCTTTTTACAGAATCGTAGTTTCTGACAGCAGAAGCCCAAGAGATGGTAGATTCATCGACGAAATCGGTACTTATGATCCAACTACAGAACCAAGCACATTCAAAGTAGACGAAGAAGCTGCTAAGAAATGGTTAGCAAACGGTGCACAGCCAACAGAGACAGTTGAAAAAATCTTTAAATTAGCTGGTATTCAGAAATAATTTAAATATTTTGGATTCTTCTTTGGAGGTGGATTATGAAGGAATTAGTTGAAGTTATAGCAAAAGCACTTGTAGATAATCCGAACGAAGTTGAAGTAACCGAAAAAGGTGAAGGAAAGAACGTTACAATTGAACTTCATGTGGCAGCTGGCGATATGGGTAAAGTTATCGGTAAACAGGGAAGAATTGCAAAAGCAATCCGCTCCGTTGTAAAAGCAGCTTCCTCTAAGGATAATAAGAGAGTGGACGTTGAAATCGTCTAAAGATTGACTAAAAGGCATTCTTCGTGAATGCCTTTTTCATTCATGATTATGGAAAGATAAAAATTTTCATAATATACAGAAAAGAGGCAATATGCAGGAAAAGTTTCAAATTGGTGCAATTACAGCGGGACATGGTGTACGTGGAGAGGTAAAAGTGTTTCCTACGACAGATGACCCAATGAAATTCAAAAAAATAAAGAAGGTAATTTTGGACACCGGAAAAGAAGAACTGACGATGGAAATTGAATCCGTTAAGTTTTTCAAAAATATGGCAATTCTGAAATTTAAAGGATACAACAATTTAAATGATGTGGAATGCTTTAAAGGAAAAACACTTTGGATTACAAGAAAACAGGCAGTTCCGCTTGAAAAAGATGAATATTATAAGGCTGATTTAATTGGGCTTGAAGTAATAGATGAAACTGGTGAGAAACTTGGAAGTGTCACAAATGTGATAGAAACAGGCGCAAATGATGTGTATGAAGTGGCACTTATCAATGACAAAACGATATTACTTCCGGCGATTAAAGAATGCATTTTGGATATAAATGTTAAAGCAGGAACAATGAAGGTACATTTAATGGACGGTTTGGCGGACATTGCATTTTAGTAGTCGGGATGGTTTTGACGAGAGTACTTTTCGACAGGGAGTAATGCTATGACAAATTTTCATATTATGACATTGTTTCCGGAGATGGTGTTGGATGGTTTAAATACAAGCATCATAGGTCGCGCCGTTCAAAACGGACATATTTCACTGGAAGCACTGAATATCAGGGATTATACAAAAGATAAGCATAAAAAAGTAGATGATTATCCATATGGCGGCGGTGCGGGGATGCTGATGAGTGCACAGCCGGTGTATGATTGTTATCTGGAAGTGCTGAATCGTATTGAAAAGAGAAAAGAGGAACTGTCGAGACCGGATAAACGCCGTATACGCGTAATCTATGTAACTCCTCAGGGAACGACTTTTAAACAGGACATGGCACGTGAGATGGCACAGGAAGAGGATTTGATTTTTTTGTGCGGACATTACGAAGGAATTGATGAACGTGTTTTGGAAACGATTGTAACCGATTATGTATCCATAGGGGATTATGTACTTACCGGTGGAGAGTTGCCGGCGATGGTTATGATTGATGCGATTTCCAGGATGGTTCCGGGAGTACTTAGCAATAAGGAATCCGGCGAAACAGAAAGCTTTTATGATAATCTGCTGGAATATCCGCAGTATACAAGACCGGAAATTTGGGAAGATAAGCAGGTGCCACCGATTTTATTAAGTGGAGATCATGCGAAAGTAGATGCGTGGAGACTTGAAAAATCAAAAGAACGTACAAAAGAACGCAGACCTGATTTGTATGAAATTTATGAACGGGAACATCCGATTATCGAGAAAAAGAAGCGTCGGAAAAAGAAAATAGCCGTTTTAGAGGAAGAAAAGGCGGAAAATCAGGAAAAAATAGCAGATGATAATTAGAAAACACTTGCAAGAGTATGTAAGTTGTGATAAAATTTGAACGTTGCAGAAATGAGATGGTCCGCTGTTACAGATTGTATTAAGAACATCCAGATTTACAAGGAGGCATAAAATGAACGCAATTATTAAAGAAATCGAAGCAGCTCAGTTAAAAGAAACTGTTGCAGATTTTAACGTTGGTGATACTGTTAAAGTATACGGTAAAATCAAAGAAGGTAACCGTGAAAGAATTCAGATTTTCGAAGGTACTGTTATTAAGAGACAGGGCGGAAGCAACCGTGAAACATTCACAGTTAGAAAATCTTCCAATGGTATCGGCGTAGAAAAGACATGGCCATTACACTCCCCTAACGTAGAAAAAATCGAAGTAGTTAGAAGAGGTAAAGTAAGAAGAGCTAAATTATTCTACTTAAGAGACCGTGTTGGTAAAAAAGCAAAAGTTAAAGAAATGCTTAGATAAGAACACACAAAGGGCTATTACGAAAGTGATAGTCCTTTTTTGTATCTTGTGCTATACTGTTTTAGTGGTATGAATCTGTTCAGACATATCCATAAATCATATCAATAAGAGGTATTATGGCAAGAAGAAGTAAAGGTCTTCAATTTTATAAAAAGAGGAAAAGAATCAGTGTCGGATTAATCAAAGAAATCGCCAATTGGGTTTTCTTAGGGGCACTTGCTGTCCTTTTAGCATTTGTTTTTGTATATTCTGTAGGTATTAAAACAAGTGTGATAGGTGTTTCCATGGAGCCTTGTCTGTACAATGGACAAAGTGTACTGATTAATAAAGTGATTTATTCTATCACAGAGCCTAAACGTGGTGACGTAGTAGTATTTCTTCCGAATGGGAATGAAAACAGTCATTTGTACATAAAACGTGTAATAGGTCTTCCGGGAGAAAAGGTGACGATTCAGGATGGAAGAATATTAATTGATGGTTATTTTTATGAAGAAGACGAGCATTTTGATACGATAGAAGATGGCGGTATTGCAGAAGCAACCGTTTTGCTGGGCGAGGATGAATATTTTGTATTAGGAGATAACCGTAATAATAGTGAAGACAGCCGTTCTGCAAATATCGGACCGGTGCATATAGATATGATTATCGGAAAAGCATGGTTCCATATGGCAAGTGAAGAAGAACCGATGGGACCGATTAAATAAGAATAGGTGGGAAAAAGATGAATTATCAATGGTATCCGGGGCATATGACAAAAGCCCGCAGGATGATGGAAGAAAATATTAAACTGATTGATTTGATTATTGAGTTGGTGGATGCAAGAATTCCGCTTGCCAGTAGAAATCCTGATATTGATACACTTGGCAGAAATAAATCAAGAATTATTTTATTAAACAAATCAGATTTGGCAGATCCAAAAGCCAATAAACTTTGGATGGACTATTTTAAAAAGCAGGGTGCTTTTGTAATTGAAGTGAATTCAAGAAGCGGAAGTGGACTGAAAGCGATTCACAATGTCGTACAGGAAGCATGTAAGGAAAAAATTGAAAGAGACAGAAAACGTGGAATTATCAACAGACCGGTAAGAGCTATGGTGGTGGGAATTCCGAATGTAGGAAAATCTACATTTATTAACTCCTTTGCAGGGAAAGCCTGTACAAAAACAGGAAATAAACCGGGCGTTACGAAAGGAAAACAATGGATAAGATTAAATAAATCATTGGAATTACTGGATACTCCGGGTATTTTATGGCCTAAATTTGAAGATCAGATGGTAGGTCTGAAGCTTGCCCTGATTGGTTCTATGAATGATGAAGTGGTTCATGTGGATGAAATGTCGATGGATTTGATAAAAATTCTTAGAGAGACTTATCCGGGAGCGATGGCGGAACGATATGGAATCGATGAAACGCCGGAGCCATATAAGGTATTAGAAGCAATTGCAAAGAGTAGAAATTGTCTCTTGAAAGGGGAAGAACTGGATGTTGCCAAAGCAGCAAATCTGTTTATAGATGATTTTAGAAGTGGAAAGCTTGGAAAAATCACGTTAGAATTGCCGATGGCAGAAGAGGAAGTATTATGAAATCAGTTTTTAAAGAAATATTGAGTACAAGTTTATATTTATTATGTGTGCTTGTGCTGACTTTTTTGGTAATTAAATATGTAGGCCAGAGAACAGAAGTAAATGGTGCATCCATGGAGCCTACATTGCATAACGGTGACAATCTCATCGTAGATAAGATTTCGTATCGTTTTAAAGAACCGGAGCGTTTTGATATTATTGTATTTCCGTTTGAATACGAAGAAGAAACGTATTTTATCAAACGTATTATCGGAATGCCGGGTGAAGAGGTTATGATTGATGAAGATGGAGTGATTTATATTAACGGAAAAGAACTTCATGAATCATATGGAAAAGAAGTCATAGAGGATGCAGGTCTTGCTGCGGAAACGATTGCACTTGGAGAAGATGAGTACTTTGTAATGGGAGATAACCGTAATAACAGTACAGACAGCCGCTCTGAGTTGGTAGGAAATCTGCATCGGGATGATATCATAGGAAGAGCCTGGGTACGGATTTACCCGTTTGACCAGATGGAAGTGATTGCACATCAATAGTATTGTCTGGCGGAGACAGAGACGAAGTACAGAACAAAAGCGAAAGCAGAGAAGTATTTATGGAAAAAATAGCAGATATAAAGGCTAAATTGCAGGCTTTGCAACCGGAAGAGATAAAAGCATTTATCACAGAATATGAAGCAGATGAACGTGGTGGCGTTGTCAGTATCGTAAATTCTGCCCAAAAGAAACTGGATGCATATGAAAAAGAACTGAACCGTATGGAACAGATGAAGTTTTTTGAAAAGAAATATGCAGAGTATTCTTATATTTGCGGGATTGATGAAGTGGGGCGCGGACCACTTGCGGGACCGGTTGTGACTGCAGCGGTAATATTGCCTAAAGATTGTAACTTATTATATATAAATGATTCCAAGAAATTGTCCGAAAAAAAGAGAGAAGAGCTTTATGATCAGATTATGGAAACGGCAGTTGCCGTAGGAATCGGATATAATTCACCGGAACGGATTGACGAAATCAATATTTTACAGGCAACATATGAAGCAATGCGTGAAGCTGTTTCGAAATTATCTGTTACACCGGATTTACTTTTAAATGATGCGGTAACTATTCCGGGAGTGGAGATTAAACAGGTGCCGATTATCAAAGGAGATGCGAAAAGTATTTCCATAGCAGCGGCAAGTATTGTTGCGAAAGTGACAAGGGACCGTTTGATGGTTGAATATGATGAGATTTTTCCGGAGTATGGATTTGCCTCTAACAAGGGATATGGCGCACAGATGCATATTGATGCAATTAAAAAATATGGTCCGACACCGATTCATAGAAGAAGCTTTATCAAGAATTTTATGTAAGTCATACAATATAGATTCAAAAGTGCTTTGCGAAGCAGAAGTATTTGATTTATGGGATTATCATTATCGAACATTTTGACAAAAGCGAATATGACAAATACACAGACAGATGCGGCAACTGCGGCATCTGTTTCTCATGTTGCGAAAAATCTCCGCGGTGCAATGATTTTGGATAGTCTTCAGGTTGGTCAGACAATCAGTGGACAGATTAAGGAGATGAATGGCAGTCAGATTTTGTTAGATATCGGAAACGGTGTTGAAGTAAATGCAAAGCTGGAGAATGCTTTGGATGTGGCAGTCGGAAAAAGTCTGATGTTTGAAATCAAAAGTCACGCGGGAGATAAGATATCATTAAGCCCGCTTTATACAAATTTATCAACAGACGGTAACGCGGCATACAGCGCTTTAAAGGCGGCAAATATGCCTTTTACGGAAGCCAATGTTGCCATGGCAAAGACGATGATGGAAGAGGGCATGTCTGTTGACAAAACAAGCTTGTGGCAAATGGGAAAAACGGTTGCGGCGTTTAAAGGCGCTTCTCCGGAAACAATTGTACACTTAAAAGCCATGGGGCTTGAAATAAACAGTACGAATATTGCAGGGTATGAAGCAGCAGTAAATATGCAGCATAAGCTGACAGATGGAGCAACACAGTTTTTAAACGGTTTGCAGGAAGTGATGACGGGTTTTGCAGAACAAGGAAATATCACGGAAGGTTTGCAATTTATGGAGCAAGCTCTGCAGGTACTTGGAGCAAACGGAGAAGCAGGGACAACAGAAACTGTAACAGAATCCACGCAAAATCCGGCGGAACAAAACACAATCGGGGCAGAAAACAGTCATGCATCATCGCAGGCTGTGGGAGCAGAAAATGGCCTGAAGGAATTGCAAGGCTTGATGAAAGAACTATCCTCACAAATAGAGATGGTACAAAATGAGGAAACGGTGGGAGATGGTGTAAAGCAGACAGGCCATGCAAGGGTGTTGCCATCAGATGATGGGACGAAGAATATACAAGGAAAAACGGAGATGTCTCAAATACCGGATAAAGGAAATGATTTAATACATTCTGACCGGTTTACAGAGATTGCACAGCGTTTCAATAAAGAAATAGCAGAACTTTTGAAAAATAATTGGGCTATAGAGCCGGAAAGTTTTGCGGATAAAGAGGAAGTTAAAGAGTTTTATAAAGATTTGCAAAAGCAGTTGAATGATATGGAACAGCTTTTGACAAGTCATGGTAAGGAAAATACGACGGCAGCAAAAACTCTTCAAAATATGAATCAGAATTTGCAGTTTATGCAGAATATGAATCAGGTATTTCCGTATCTACAGATTCCATTAAAAGCAGCAATGGAAAATGCACATGGGGAATTATATGTGTATTCCAGACAAAAAGGGAAAGTTTCTGAGGATGGAAGCAGTAGTGCACTGTTGCATTTAGATATGCAGCATTTAGGGCCGCTTGATGTCTATGTGAAGTTAAAGGATATGAATGTGTCTACACAGTTTACATTGGCAGATGAAGCGACGCTTGATTTTATTGCGGCGCATATGGATTTGCTTACACAGCGTCTGGAAGATAAAGGCTATCGTATGGATTCACAGGTGAAAGTAGCAGATGCCCCATCGGATGAGGCGAATGTAATTCACAGAATCCGTGGAATAGAAGAAGAGGATATGCTCGTTTCCTATACATCTTTTGATGTAAGAGCATAGAAAGCAGATATAGAATGCCGGCGAAGTGACAGGGAGTGATGGCTATGGCAGATAAAAACAAGTCTGAACAATTACATACAAAACCGAAAACAGCGGTAGCTCTTGCTTATGATCCGAATGAAGCCGCACCAAAAATTATTGCTACGGGAAAAGGTGTCCTTGCAGAGAAGATTATTGATAAGGCGACTGAAATAGGTGTGCCGCTTCATCAGGATAATGAACTGGCAGACACGTTATCAAGACTGGACATTGGAGATATGATTCCGCCGGAATTATATGAAGTGGTAGCGGAAATTCTGGTCTTTGTTGATGCAATGGATAAGATAAAAGCAAAGATGAAATAATCATGTGCCCGGAGAGAGAAAGGGATGCATGAATAAAAGAGAAATAGGTACAAAAAAGGAACAGCAGGCGATAGAGTTTTTGAAAGAGAAAGGCATTAGAATAGTGTGCTGTAATTTCAGAACGAGATTTGGTGAAATCGATATCATCGGAAAAGACAAGGAAACACTTGTCTTTTTTGAGGTAAAATACCGCAAGGATTTATCCAAAGGAAATCCACTGGAAGCGGTAACATATCAAAAACAAAAGAAGATTTGTAAAGTGGCGGATTTCTATCGGATGAGTCATGGTATCCATGATTTTATATCAGTCCGATTTGATGTGGTTGCCATATTAGGAAATGAAATTACCTGGATAAGGGACGCATTTCCATATGCATATTAAAAAAGTTAAGTGATATATATCTGAAAAGGTAAAGCGAAAAGACGATGTTAATTGTAAAACCTGATTATTATAATGAATTCAAATGTATAGCAGAGAACTGTCCGGATACTTGTTGTGCCGGTTGGCAGATTGTGATAGATGAAGAATCCTTACAGCATTATGCAAATGTTCAAGGAGATTTTGAAGAACAATTAAAAAAGTCTATCGATTGGGATGAGAGTGTATTTTATCAGGATGAAGAAAAGCGATGTGCGTTTTTAAATGACGGTAATTTGTGCGATTTATATACAGCATTGGGAGAAGGCTGCTTATGTAAAACATGCAGAGAGTATCCACGCCATATAGAAGAGTTTGAAAATGTCAGAGAATATACACTTTCCTTATCTTGTCCGGAGGTTGCAAGGATTTTATTAAATAAGAAAGAGCCGGTAGCTTTTCTTGAGATAGAGGAAGCCGGTGAAGAAGAGTTTGAAGATTTTGATGCTCTTATGTATGACCGTCTGTTGGAAGCAAGGGAAGTGATGCTTGGAATTTTACAAAATAGGAATCTGGACATTTCTGTGCGGGCTTATCTTCTATGGGAGATGGGAAGAGAATTACAGAAGTATACAGATGAAGGAATGCTGTTTTCTTGTGAAGAAATATTTGAAAAGTACAAATCAGAGCAGGTATGGAATGAATTTAGCAAGAAACTTATGGAGCATCATGCATTGCAAACAATTTTTGAAAAGTCTTTAGAGTATTATAAGAAATTATACGAACTTGAGTTGTTGCGTGAAGACTGGGATGAGCATTTGCAGGAAACTGCCATCGTTTTATACGGGGAAGATGAGGAGGCTTATCGTAAACTTCACGAGAGCTTTACTACATGGCAGAAACAGTATAAGCCGGATTTTACGATTATTTTGGAGCAGTTGTTAGTATACTTTGTTCAGACGTATTTTTGCGGAGCAGTATATGATGACTATATTTTGTCCAAAGTGAAAATGTCAGTAGTCAGTACATGGATGATTTATGAAATGCTGGTAGTCCGTTGGTTTCAAAACGGACAAAGTCTTGAGATGGACGATGTGATTTCTATCGTATATCGTTATTCCAGAGAACTGGAGCATTCGGATTATAATCTGGAAACCATGGAAGAATTACTGGATGAAAATTAGTATAAAAGAAATTATAAAAATGGTTGACATAAGTAATGGGAAATAATAATAGAGATTTAAATCAGAAGATATTACGAAAACAAAATGTCTCAATAGGTTGTGAGTTAAAATTATTCCGCGCAGACAATCTGGAAATCCCCTGTTTGGTCTTTCCGGGGCTTGAAAAAACAGGAGTAGTGAAGCATCTGTTTTCAACCAAGCTTGGTGGTGTCAGCAAAGACATATTTGCAACGATGAATGTCAGTTATACCCGTGGAGATGAGAAAGAAGCGGTTGACGAAAATTATAGAAGAATTGCAAGCTGTCTTGACAGTAAGGTGGAAGATTTTGTTTGTTCCGACCAAACACATACTGACAATATCCGTATTGTGACAAAAGCAGATTGCGGAAAAGGAACTGTATATCCAAAGGATTATCAGGATGTGGATGGTCTTGTTACAAATGAAAAGGATACCGTACTTGCTACTTTCTTTGCAGATTGTGTCCCACTCTTTTTTGTGGATCCGGTAGAGAAGGTAATAGGACTATCTCACTCCGGATGGAAGGGAACTGTACAAAAAATCGGTAAAAAGACGGTGGAAATGATGGGACTGCATTTTGGCTCAAAGCCGGAAAATATCCATGCGGCAATCGGTCCTTCCATCTGTCAGGATTGCTATGAGGTGAGCGAGGATGTTATCAGACAGTTTAAAGACAGTTTTGATGAAACGCTGTGGAAGGAATTATTTTATCCAACCAAACCGGAAAAATATCAACTGAATTTATGGGAAGCTAATCGTCAAATTATGATAGAAGCCGGGATACCGGAGTCACAAATAGAAGTGACGGATGTGTGCACCTGTTGTAACCCGGAAATTTTGTTTTCCCATAGGGCAACAAACGGAAGAAGAGGCAATTTGGGTGCTTTTATGAAGCTTGTTTAATCATAAAAACCACGACATGTGTCGTGGTTTTTTATTATCTGTTTGTATTATTATGTTTTTCCATCAAGGCATGAATGCGTTCGGTTGGTGTATGAACATAAGAAAGTGATACGTTATGATTCATGAAATCAATAATAGAAGCAACGAATTTGTTCATATTTGCATTCACATAATATTCACGTTCAAATAATTCAGGTGGCTGATAACAAAGGTTGGTAGTGATAACTTTATCAAAATATCCCTTTGCATAAGCGTTATCAAATGCTTCCAAGCCATTTGTAAACAGACCAAAAGTAGTACAGATAAATACTCTGTTAGCTCCCATTTCTTTTAATTTGTGAGCTGTATCCAACATACTTTCGCCGGAAGAAATCATATCATCAACGATGATAACATCTTTTCCTTCAATGTTATCGCCCAAAAACTCATGGGCTACAATAGGGTTTTTACCATTGATGATAGTAGAGTAGTCACGGCGTTTATAGAACATACCCGCATCGATACCAAGGACGTTTGCAAAATAGATTGCACGGTCTAAAGCACCTTCATCAGGGCTGATGACAATCGTGTGATCTTTATCGATGATAATATCAGGTTCACTTCTAAGTAGGGCTTTTGTGAACTGATAGGTAGGCATAAAATTGTCAAAACCACAAAGAGGAACGGAATTCTGTACACGAGGGTCGTGAGCATCAAAAGTAATAATATTGCTTACGCCCATCTGGAATAATTCTTCTAATGCATAAGCACAGTCGAGGGATTCACGACCGTTACGTTTGTGCTGTCTTCCTTCATATAAGAAAGGCATAATAACGATAATGCGGTGTGCCTTTCCTGTAGCAGCAGCAATCACACGTTTTAAATCCTGATAGTGGTCATCGGGTGATTTATGGTTAGTAAAACCATTCATTTTATAGGTAATACTATGGTTACATACATCGACAAGAATATATAAATCCTTACCACGTACTGTTTCATGGAAAACGCCTTTGCTTTCGCCTGTTCCAAAACGTGGGCAATCTACATCAATTAAAAAGTTATCAGCATGATAACCCTGAAATGCCGGGTCGTTTGTTAAATCGATATGTGTTTGTTTACGGAATGATACTAAGTAATCATTAATTACTTTGCCTACTTCAGCGGCAGAGTCCATAGCAACAATTTTGAGAGGTGCTACAGGTAGTGCTTGTTCTAACATACTTGTGTCTGTCATGATGATCCTCCGTTGTACGCTTTATCCTTTCTTAATTTATAATATTACTAGTGACACGTCAAGGGAATTCTAGTAAAATAAATGTGGTATGTCTATCTTTCAGATAGAAAGAGAATATAGAAAAAACAATAGTTTTATATCGGGAGAGCACGATGAAAAATCATATTGTGAAACGGGTTATTCCGGGGTCTATCGCAGAAGAAATGGGATTTGAACCCGGGGATGCGGTTGTTAAAATAAATAATGAAGAAATTGAAGATATATTTGATTATCAGTATCTGATGCAGGATGAATATATAGAAGTAACAGTACTTACAAAAGATGGCGAAGAATGTATTCTGGAGATTGAAAAAGAATATCAGGAAGATTTGGGAGTGGAATTTGAAAATGGTCTGATGGATGAATACAGAAGCTGTCATAATAAATGTATTTTCTGTTTTATCGATCAGATGCCGAAAGGAATGCGGGAAACATTATATTTTAAAGATGATGATTCCAGATTGTCTTTCCTGCAGGGGAATTATGTGACACTGACCAATATGTCGGATAAGGATGTGGAACGCATTGTAAAGTATCATTTGTCCCCGATTAATATTTCGTTCCAGACAACAAATCCGGAGCTTCGTTGCATGATGCTGCACAATCGTTTTGCCGGAGAGGCGTTAAAGAAGGTGGATACATTGTATTCTGCCGGTATTATTATGAATGGGCAGATTGTTCTTTGCAAGGGCGTAAATGATAAAGCAGAATTGGAAAGAAGTATTCGGGATTTGACGAAATATCTTCCTTATTTAGAAAGTGTTTCTGTTGTTCCGGTGGGACTGTCAAAGCATCGTGAAGGCTTGTATCCTCTCGAACCATTTACGAAAGAGGATGCGGAAGTTGTCATTGATATGATTGAAGAATGGCAGAAAAAAATATATCCACAGTATGGTCTTCATTTTATTCATGCAAGTGACGAATGGTATATTCTTGCAGAGCGGGAGTTGCCGGAAGAAGAGCGTTATGACGGATATCTGCAGCTTGAAAATGGTGTTGGTATGCTCAGACTCATGATGAATGAGTTTGAAGAAGCAATGAATGAGAAAAGGACTGTGATTTCAAAAGAATTGTCTCTCATAACGGGTAAACTTGCGTATCCGTATATTTGCCGTATGGCAGAAACAATCATGAAGGAGTATCCGGAACTTACGATACATGTGTATCCGATTGTAAATGATTTTTTTGGAGAGCAAATTACGGTTTCCGGTCTGTTAACAGGTCAGGATATACTTGCTCAGTTGAAGGGAAAGCTACTCGGTGAAGTGTTGTTATTACCTGAAAATGTATTGCGTGCAGGAGAGAGAGTTTTCCTGGATGATTATACAGTTGAGGATTTGGAAAAAACTTTACAAGTGAGGGTGGATATTGTAAAATCAAGCGGATATGATTTCGTAGAGAAAATCCTTCAGTAGAATGGAATTATAAATAGAAGAAAAGGAAGTAAAAATGGCAAAAAGAAGAGGAAAACCGGTAGTTGCAGTAGTAGGTAGACCGAATGTAGGAAAGTCTACTTTATTTAATGTACTTGCAGGCGAAAAGATTTCAATTGTAAAAGACACACCGGGTATTACAAGAGATAGAATTTATGCAGATGTGACATGGCTGAATTATGCATTTACTCTGGTAGATACAGGAGGTATTGAACCGGAAAGCAAGGATATTATTTTATCCCAGATGAGAGAACAGGCACAGATTGCGATTGATACAGCAGATGTGATTATGTTTATGACAGACGTAAGACAGGGACTTGTAGATGCAGATGCAAAAGTAGCAGATATGCTTCGAAGAGCCCAAAAGCCGGTTATTCTTGTTGTAAATAAAGTAGATAATTATAATACGATGATGCCGGATGTATATGAGTTTTATAATCTTGGTATCGGTGATCCGCATCCGATTTCTGCGGCAAACAGAACAGGAATCGGCGATATGCTTGATGAAGTGGTTAAATATTTC
Organism: Lachnospiraceae bacterium; assembly: GCA_015056725.1. Classification (GTDB taxonomy): domain Bacteria; phylum Bacillota; class Clostridia; order Lachnospirales; family Lachnospiraceae; genus 1XD8-76. Next base: position 34,449 of record SVFS01000009.1, read on the forward strand.
CCGGATGTAACAGAAGAAGAGGAAGAAGATGACAGAATCCGTGTTGCAATCGTAGGAAAACCGAATGTTGGTAAATCTTCTATTATTAATAGATTATTAGGTGAAAACCGTCTGATTGTATCGGATATTGCAGGTACAACAAGAGATGCTGTTGATACAGAAGTGAAATACAATGGCAAGGAATATGTGTTTATTGATACGGCCGGCCTTCGCAGAAAGAATAAGATTAAAGAAGAATTAGAGCGTTTTATGATTATCCGAACGGTCAGTGCAGTAGAACGTGCGGATATTGTAGTGCTCGTAATTGATGCGACCGAAGGTGTTACAGAACAGGATGCCAAGATTGCCGGAATTGCCCATGACAGAGGAAAGGGCATGATTATTGCAGTCAATAAATGGGACGCAATTGAAAAGAACGATAAAACAGTCAATGAGTTTTCAGCAAAGATTAAACAGGTACTTTCATTTATGCCGTATGCAGAAATGCTTTTCATTTCAGCACTTACAGGTCAGAGATTACCGAAATTGTATGACACAATAGAAGCTGTACATGAAAACCATTCTTTACGCGTGGCAACAGGTGTGTTAAATGAAATCATGTCGGAAGCTGTTGTAATGCAACAGCCACCTTCTGATAAGGGAAAGAGACTGAGACTTTATTATATTACACAGGTAGCGGTAAAACCGCCTACTTTTGTAATATTTGTAAATGATAAAGAACTGATGCATTTCTCATATACAAGATATATCGAGAACCAGATTCGTGCATCATTTGGCTTTAAAGGTACACCACTGAAATTCATTATCAGAGAACGTAAGGAGAATCAGTAATGGGACGATTAATATGCCTTGTAATAGGCTATGTTTGTGGACTGTTTCAGACAGCATATATTTATGGTAAGTCCAAAGGAATTGACATCAGGGAAAAAGGCAGCGGAAATGCGGGAACAACGAATACTCTTCGGGTTTTTGGTGCAAAAGCCGGATTAATAGTATTGTTGGGAGATGTGCTGAAATGTGCGGTTGCATGTCTCATTGCCAGATATTTTATTGTACCAATGTTTCCGGATGAAAAATATTTACTGATATTGTATGCGGCTGCAGGAGCTATTTTAGGTCACGATTTTCCATTTTATATGAACTTTAAAGGCGGAAAAGGAATTGCAGCAACAGCAGGTCTGATTTGTTGCCTGCATTGGCATTTCTTTGTTGTGGGGGTAATTGTATTTTTCACAACATTCTTTGTGACACATTATGTTTCGCTTGGCTCTTTGCTTGTTTATGCAGCATTTATGGCTCAGATTATTATCGAAGGACAGAGAGGGCTGTTTGGAGCAACACAGGTACAGCTTAATGAAATGTATGTGATTGCATTTGTGCTTGCTGTGATTGCATATGGAAAACATTGGGAAAATATTAAGCGTCTCTTAAAAGGCGAAGAGAGAAAAACATACCTTTCCAAGAAGAAAAAGGAGCAGAAATAATGGCAAAAGTAGGACTTATCGGAGCAGGAAGCTGGGGAACAGCTTTATCGAAATTAGTATGCGATAATGGGCATGATGTAACAGTATGGTCTATTATGGAATCAGAAATCGAAATGCTGAAAACAGCACATGAACATAAAGATAAGCTTCCGGGAGTAGTATTACCGGAAAGTATTTGCTATACAACGGATTTGAAGCAGGCAATATCCGGAATGGACGTTCTTGTGCTTGCTGTTCCGTCTCCGTTTACAAGAAGTACATCTAAAATGATGGCAGAATATGTGACGAATGGACAGAAAATTGTAAATGTTGCAAAAGGTATTGAAGAAGCAACACTTATGACTTTGACGGAAATTATCGAGGAAGAAATTCCGCAGGCAGATGTGGCGGTATTGTCCGGTCCAAGTCATGCGGAAGAAGTAGGAAAAGGACTTCCGACAACAGCAGTAGTCGGAGCAAAGACAAAAGAAACAGCAGAGTATTTACAGAATATTTTTATGTGTAACGTATTCCGTGTATATATCAGCCCTGATATTTTAGGTATTGAGCTTGGCGGTTCTTTAAAGAATGTCATTGCACTTGCAGCAGGTATTGCTGACGGTCTTGGCTATGGTGACAATACAAAGGCAGCTCTTATTACACGTGGTATTACGGAAGTTGCCAGACTGGGAATGGCAATGGGCGGAAAGATGGAAACCTTTGCAGGTCTTACCGGTATCGGTGATTTGATTGTAACCTGTGCTTCCATGCATTCCAGAAACAGACGTGCGGGTATTCTGATTGGTCAGGGTAAATCCATGCAGGAAGCAATGGATGAGGTAAAGCAGATTGTAGAAGGTGTTTATTCTGCAAAGGCAGCCGTTGGACTTGCACAAAAATATGGTGTGCAATTACCGATTATTGAACAGGTAAATGCCGTTCTGTTTGATGGAAAAGATGTTAGACTTGCAGTAGAAGACCTGATGCTTCGTGATAAAAAGATAGAAATCAGTTCTGACTGGAAATAATATTGGCTTCACGCTAAAGGGGAAAGAAAACACAAGGGTAGCAGTATGATTAAATGTACGAATTGTAACAAAGTATTCGATGAAGAGAAATACTATGGCATATGCCCAAAATGTGCCACATACAACAGGCCAAAACGGAACGATAATATTGATGAAATGTTTGGCTTTGAAAACGCGTATTCTGATACAGATTTTACGACAAAACAGTATGGTGAAAAAGATCATGACAGAATGCACAAACAGTATGATGGTGTTTCGTCAAAGACATTACACAAAAATCCTATACCAACTTACGAACAGATGAAGTTGGATATCGATAAGAAAAATAATCGTCGGAGTAAAACCAAAAGAACGGTGACAATTTCCGGAGATTCTTCACACAGAAGTATGATGGCAATAAATTTGTTGACGATTGTTATTTTTGCAATAATCATGCTTGTATGCGGTCTTACTTGTGTAACTGCAAAAAAAGCTGCAACAAAGGCAGAATATACCTTGTCATATGAAACGGAACAGGTCGGATGCGGAGAAGTTTTTGACTACTACGGAATTCCGATAAGCGTAAGTCATGCAGAGGTTATTGATACAGAGCTCATTAAGGAAGGACTTCCGGATGGGATGAAAATGATTGCCATACATATCAACCGCCATACGGAAGATCATGTCTATGTCTCTGCTGATGAGTGCGTTTATATAAAAGACAATGATACATACAGACGGCCAATTAATCGTTATGAGTTGGAAACAGCATTTATTATGTTAAATATAAATTCTGATCTTATATTGACAGATACAGGAATGTTATACAGGGATGGTATGTTTGTTGTGCTTGTAGATGAAGATGCAGATGAAGTAACACTTGTTTTGGATCAGAAAAAAGAAGTGAATAAAATAAATGTCTTAAATAAGCGTTTTGAAGTGGCACTTCCGTTAGGAGAATAGAAAATGAGTATGAAATTAGTAGTCAGACTGATTGTAATGTTTTTTATTGCCATAAGTGTTATTGGCTCTGTTGGCTCTTATGTAGATACATTAGATTATGAAGTTGGTAATAAGGAACCCCAAATTGTATCGGTAGAGGGAGAATTTGTAGAAGTAGAAGATTTGCCTTCAGGAATTAAATGGGATGAGTATTATTCGGAAGATTATAAACCGGTCAGATTAGATTATGTTTTATATAATCCGGCAAATACACTCCTTTATCTGACAGGTAGTATAGCCGAATATGATGCGGAAACGGAATATGGTTATTGCAGTACATTATCGCAGTCAAATGATGGAATGCTCATTGACTATTATTATTACTGTGATGTGCTTCCGGCAGATTGTACAGGGACACATACGGAATATATCCGTGTACCGATAGAAGCAAACCATGTTGTAGTCACTACTTATGCAGATGATGACAGAGACGAAGTAATCGAACAAGTTGTGTTTTTAAAATAGGAGGAAACGTTAGTGAAAGGATTTGACAGCACGAAAGAATATGTTGCTTCGGAGCAGCTCATGGCAAGTGTAAACGTTGCTATTGCATTACAGAAGCCACTTTTGATTAAAGGTGAACCGGGAACAGGTAAAACAATGCTTGCTCAGGCAGTTGCAGAGTCCTTAGGGAAAAAACTGATTATCTGGAATGTGAAATCTACAACAAAAGCGCAGGATGGGCTTTATATGTATGATACGATTCAGAGACTATATGACGGACAGTTTGGCGAAGAAGGCGTAGATGATATTGCTAGATATATTAAGCTTGGTAAATTAGGTGAAGCATTTGAATCTGATGAGCAGGTGGTATTATTAATTGATGAAATAGATAAAGCAGATTTGGAATTCCCAAATGATTTATTATGGGAACTGGATCAGATGGAATTTTATATTCATGAGACAAAAAGAACGGTAAAGGCAAAACACCGTCCGATTGTAATTATTACAAGTAATGCAGAAAAGGAATTACCGGATGCGTTCTTACGTCGATGCATTTTCCATTATATTGATTTTCCGGATAAAGAATTGATGGCAGAAATTGTAAAGACACATTATCCGAATGTGGAAGAAAATCTGCTTCAAAATGCAATGGAAGTATTTTATGCTATCCGTTCCATGAGAGATGTACGTAAGAAACCAAGTACATCTGAGCTTATTGACTGGATTAACGCCCTTCAGCTTGGCGGTATTCCGGCAGATACTTTAAAATCGTCCTTACCATTTGTAGGAGTTGTTGTAAAAAAGGATGAGGATTTAGAAGTAGTACGTCACGCAAATAACTTGTAAGAGGGTTTTATGTTTTATAACTTTTTTCAGACTTGCAAAGCAAAGGGCTTAAATATTACATTAAGTGAATGGCTGACTTTACAGGAGGCACTGGATAAAGGGCTGGTTGGAAGTAATCTTACCCAGTTTTATTACGTTGCCCGCATGATTCTGGTAAAGAGTGAAACAGACTTTGATAAGTTTGATATGGCATTTGAAGAATGCTTTAAAGGTGTGAAAACAGAAAATGAAGTAACAGCACAGATGCTGAGATGGTTGGATAAGTCTGATATGGTGGAGCTGGCCCATGAGGAAGCAAGACAACATCTGAATCAGATGGAAACCGGTGATACTAAAATAGATAAAGAAGATGTTGAAGAAAAGTTTAAACAGCGTCTGAAGGACCAGGATAGTGAGCATAATGGTGGCTCCTTCTGGATTGGTACGATGGGAAAAACTTCTTTTGGTAATACCGGTGGAAACGTCGGAGGTGTCCGTGTCGGCGGTAAGACAGGTTACCAGTCTGCTTTTGCGGTAATCGGAGCCAGAAAGTATAAAGATTTTCGTGATGACAGAGTACTTGATAACAGACAGTTTCAGATGGCATTTCGAAGACTTCGTCAGTTTTCTACCAAGCTGGACATTCCGAAAACAGAGCTTGATATCAATGCAACTGTTGATAAGACTTGTAATAATGGCGGATATCTTCAGATTGTCATGGATAAACCACGAAAAAATGCGGTAAAGCTATTATTATTATTTGATTCGGGTGGTACAATGATACCATACAGTAGCTTAATGAATGATTTGTTCCAAGCTGTCAATAAATCAAATCATTTTAAAGATGTAAAATGTTATTATTTCCACAATTGTATTTACAGTAAATTATATAAAACACCGGAATGTGAAAATGGTGAATGGGTAGATACTGAGTGGATGTTTAGAAATCTTGATAGTGATTACAAGGTAATTATTGTAGGTGATGCTGCGATGGCACCGGAGGAACTGTATTCTACAACAGGGAATTACAGAGGTCCTAATGGTGGACTTTCCGGTTATGACTGGCTCTTGCTGATGAAGAGTCACTATAAGAAAATTATTTGGATGAATCCGAAGATGGCACCGGGACATGCACCGTGGAGAGAAGCAGAAACAGCGATTAAGGCAATGCTCCCAATGTATAAGCTGACGGTAAAAGGCTTAAATGAGGGTATGATAAAGCTGATGAGCAATAAATAAAACAATGAAGATAAAGAGGAGATAATTATGCAGATTTTTGAAGAATTGAAAGCAAGAGGACTTCTTGCACAGCTTACTGATGAAGAAGAAATCAGAGATTTAATAAATAACGGAAAAGCAACCTTCTATATTGGTTTTGACCCGACAGCAGACAGCCTTCATGTAGGTCACTTTATGGCTCTTTGTCTGATGAAAAGATTACAAATGGCAGGAAATAAACCAATCGCTCTTATCGGTGGCGGTACTGCTATGATTGGTGACCCATCCGGAAGAACAGATATGCGTTCCATGATGACAACAGAAATGATTGACCATAACTGTGAATGCTTCAAAAAGCAGATGAGCCGTTTTATCGAATTTGGTGAAGGCAAAGCGATGATGGTAAATAACGCAGACTGGCTTCGTGATTTAAATTATATCGAATTCATCCGTGATATCGGTGCATGCTTCTCTGTAAATAATATGCTTCGTGCAGAATGCTACAAACAGAGAATGGAAAAAGGGTTAAGCTTCCTCGAATTCAACTACATGATTATGCAGTCTTATGACTTTTTGGAATTATATAAGAGATATGGCTGTAACATGCAGTTCGGTGGTGATGACCAGTGGAGCAACATGCTTGGCGGTACAGATCTTATCCGTAAGAAACTCGGTAAAGATGCATATGCTATGACAATTACGCTTCTGATGAACTCTGAAGGTAAGAAGATGGGTAAAACACAGAAAGGTGCTGTGTGGCTTGATCCGAATAAAACAACACCATTTGAGTTCTATCAGTACTGGAGAAACGTAGCAGATGCAGACGTACTGAAATGTTTACGTATGCTCACATTCCTTCCGCTTGAGCAGATTGATGCAATGGATAAATGGGAAGGCAGCCAGCTTAATGAAGCAAAAGACATTCTTGCTTATGAACTGACAAATCTTGTACACGGTGAAGAAGAAGCAGCAAAAGCAAGAGAAGCTTCCAAAGGTTTATTCGGTGGTGCAGGAAGTCTTGAGAATATGCCAAAAGCAGAACTGACTGCAGACAACTTTATGGATGGAAAGATTGACTTAATCGGTATGCTTGTAGCATCCGGTCTTGTAGCAAGCCGTTCTGAAGGAAGACGTGCTATCGAGCAGGGTGGTGTCAGCGTAAATGATGAAAAGATTACAGATATCAAGGCACTTTATGATATGAACCAGTTTGATGGTGAAGGTCTTATCGTAAAACGTGGTAAAAAGAATTTCAAAAAGCTTGTTTTGAAATAATAGTTTTTTAGGAGACTTGTGTGAATGGACAAGATTGCTTTATTGATTCCTTGCTATAACGAGGCAAAAACAATAGGAAAAGTAATTGCAGATGCGAAAAAACATATTCCGTCGGCAGTAATTTATGTATATGATAACAATTCAACAGATGATACTGCTAAAATTGCAAAAGAAGCAGGAGCAATTGTGCGTTATGAATATCAGCAGGGAAAGGGAAACGTTATCCGAAGGATGTTCCGTGAAATAGATGCACAGTGTTATCTTATGATAGATGGCGATGATACGTATCCACTGGAATACGCAAAAGTGATGGCAGACAGGGTGCTTGAACATAAGACGGATATGGTAGTTGGTGACAGACTTTCTTCAACATATTTTGAGGAGAATAAACGTCCATTCCATAATTTTGGAAATTCGTTAGTGCGTTTTTCTATAAATAAATTATTTGGTTGTAATATCAAAGATATTATGACGGGATATCGTGCATTTAGTTATAGCTTTGCTAAAACGTTTCCGGTATTGTCTAAGGGGTTTGAAATTGAGACAGAGATGACAATTCATGCTGTGAATAACAATATGGCAATAGAAAATGTTATTGTAGAATACCGTGACAGACCGGAAGGAAGCGAATCCAAACTCAATACTTATTCAGATGGATTTAAGGTTATTTTTACAATTATTAAATTGTTTAGAAATTACAAACCATTTAATTTTTACACATTAATCAGTGCATTTCTGACAGTGCTTTCAGTAGGATTTTTAGTGCCGGTATTGATGGAGTATTTTGAAACCGGATTAGTAGAACGTTTTCCGACATTAATTGTATGTGGGTTTGTATTACTTGCGGCGATTCAGTCTTTCTTTGCAGGGATGATATTGTCAAACAATGCAATGCAGCATAGAAGAGATTTTGAATTCCAGCTGAATTTAATGGAAGCTGTGAAAGGAAATAAAATTGCAGAAGCAGAAGAAAAGGACAACGAGTAATCAATACAATTACATAGAGAAGATGTTGGCGTGGGCGGTATTATTAGGTACGCTGTTAGCAGCAGTTAAATCAATATTTATCAGTTTGGATATTGATGAATGTTATGCCCTGGCAGTAGGCTACCGTTTGGCAACAGGTGAGAGATTCTTTATGGATTTGTGGGAATCTCATCAATTAGGGAGTTTTTTCTTAGCTCCCTTTTTTAAAATGTTTTTATGTCTTACCGGTAGTACGGATTATGTTGTGATATTTTGTAGAATATTAGGGACAATAGGACATGCCCTGATAGGATTTTATTTTTATACAACGATTCGCAAGAGAGTATCCGGATTTGTAGGCGTATTATTGTTTGCTCTTCATATGAATTTTTTGCCCAAATGGCTTACATTACCGGAATTTGAGCTGCAACAATATTGGTTTATTTTGTTGGCATTTGCATTTATGTATCGCTTTTTTGATGGATTACATGCAGACGAGGTCCGTAAACGTGGCTATCTGATGGCGGCAGGAGTGATGCTTGTTTTTCAGATGTTTTCATATCCGACGTTAATTCTATTATATCCCTTGTATGTGATAGGAATTATTGTGCTGGAGCATCAGTACCGGATGGGATGTAAAAAAGATTGCTATCTGGATGTTTTGTGGTTTACATTGGGAGCATTAATTCCAGGGCTTATTTTTATTGGATATCTGTTCTCGTATATGTCGCTTCAGGAGTTTATGACATATGTATCTTATATTTTCCAAGATGAATCCCATACGCTCGTCAGCACAAGTGATAAGTGGAAAATATTTGGTGCGGATTTTGTTAAAATTATTAAAAATACGATTGGCTATGTAGTAATTGCATTCTTCCTACACAGATTAGTCGGAAGAAAATGTAAATTGTTCGGACAGTTTGTACCGACTCTTATCATACTATTATCACTGGCACAGACTTTTGGATGTCTGTTTGGCAATCAGAATCAGTTTTATATGATTTGGCGTTTTTTTGTAATCGGCGTATGCGGACTGTATCTGGCGTTGCAGAAAGAGGACAAAACGGCAGGATGTATTCTGTGGTTTGCAATTCTTCCGGGATTTTTGACAGTATTATCCGTACTCATTATGACAAATATGGATATCAATACGTCCATTGCCAAAATGTTTATATCTGTAGTGGGTTGTGTACTTTTGCTGTGTATACTGCCGACGGAAACAAACGAAAAACAGGAATTGTTTAAGCAGTATGAAGGTGCTATAAAGTTCATGTTGTTATGTATGCTGGCAGGACTATTTGTGTGTAAACTTGTACAAATCCGAGTGTCAGGCTGTACAGAGACTACGGTAATGGCTCCGCTTACTAAGATTGCCAACGGACCGGCGGCAGGAATATATATGCTTGCGGATGAAGCAACAGTACTGGAAGATGATTATAAAGAACTGACAGCACGTTTGACAAAAGAAGATAAATTATTATATATCGGTTCGGAAAATATTGTATACCTATGGACGGATGCAGCGGTTGCAACTCCTTCAACCCAGGGAACAAACGCATATAATCAGATGTTTATTGATTATTACAAAGTACATCCTGATAAAATGCCGAATGTCATTGTTAAAGATAAAGAGCTTGGGCAGAATCCGGCATATTATAATTCCCCACAGAATACTATTTTGTTTGATTGGATTGAGAAGGAATTCGGGTATACGGAATGTGTTGAAACGAATTACATGACCATCTATCGGAAGTAATTATATTGGACAGGCTTATTCGTAGTTGAAAATTGTGATAAATATTTAAATAAAAATATCGAAAGAGGAGATAAAGATATGGCAATTGAAAAAGTGAGGGAATATTTCCGTCCATTTGGGATGGAAGACAAAATATTGGAGTTTGAGGTATCAAGTGCAACTGTTGAGCTTGCTGCACAGGCACTTCATTGTGAGGAACAGAGGATTGCGAAAACAATGTCTTTTATGGTAGACGATCATGCTATCTTAATCGTAACAGCAGGAGACGCAAAGGTTCAGAACGGAAAGTTTAAAGCAGAGTTTTCCTGCAAAGCAAAAATGCTCTCCTTTGAGGAGGTAGAGCCACTTATCGGACACGCAGTAGGCGGCGTTTGCCCGTTTGGAATCAATGAAGGTGTTAAAGTATATTTGGATGAAAGCTTAAAACGTTTTGAAACAGTATTTCCGGCATGTGGAAGCGGAAACAGCGCGATTGAGCTTACGATTCCACAGCTTGAGCAATATTCAAACTTTGAAAAATGGGTAGATGTTTGCAAATTGCCGGAGTAATTAATTGGGATAATATGAGAAAAGCACGCAAGGCGTGCTTTTTTTGTTTCCCATCTGCAGGATTATAAATAAGCCCGTAGATCACGACGAAGCTCCTGTTCAATTTCAATCAGGTTCTCACATAAAGAAATAACTTTCTTTTCAGCAGTTGGGTACTGATTTTTATATTTAAATAGTGATTTGATGCCCATGTTGCATCCGTCTGTTAATAAATCGGCAATTGTTTTATCGCTGTCATCCATGGCAAGCTTCATATTTGTTTTTATCCAAGACATGCTTTTGGCCATTGCGTTTGGTTCTTTTTCTTCACTACTGTATTGAATGAGAAGCTCGTGAATATCATTTCCAAGTTTTTCATGATTGTCTTTGCTTTTTGTTAAAAGTTTTTTCATTTTAGAGTCTTTTGCATTATCAAGTACATCATTGATAGATGTAACTGCCATTTTTGTACCGGCATCACATTCCTTTAATAAGCGAATTGTATCATTGTTTTCCATAAAAAACACCTCCGTTTTTATTGTCACAAAACCGCAAAAGCGGATTTATGTTAGTATGTAACAGAGGTGTGGAAAATATTACTTTAGTTATTATCTTTATAAAATGAAATCAGAGAATCAAGCTTACTGCTCATGTTGACCATCATTAAATCAAGAATCGTTAAGGCAGTCATGCATTCAACGACTACTACGGCACGAGGCACGATGATAGGATCGTGACGACCTTTGATTTGAACAGTAATGTCTTCGCCTGATTTATTTACGGTTTGCTGTTCTTTGAAGATAGAAGGAGTCGGCTTTACAAAAGCTCTGAAAATGAGAGGACTTCCATCGCTTATGCCACCTAATGTACCACCACTGTGGTTTGTGATTTTGGATACTTTTCCATCAATCATTTTGAAAGCATCATTGTTCTGGCTTCCTTTTTGGAAAGCGGAGGCGATACCATCACCCATTTCAAAAGCTTTGACTGCACCGATGGAAAGCATTGCTTTTGCAAGACCTGCATCTAATTTGTCAAAAACAGGCTCACCGATTCCGGCAGGTACATTTGTTACAGTACAGGCAATCACACCACCACAGGAGTCGAGTTCTTCACGGCAGTTTTTCAGATAAAGTTCTGCATCAGCAGAAGCTGCCGCATCCGGCATACATGTTGGCGTAGTCAAAATATTTGCTTTATCAAAATTTTCGTAATTAATCTGAACAGGTCCAATCGATTCTGTATAAGCACAGATTTCAATTCCCATTTCTTTTAAGATTTTTGCAGCAATAGCACCTGCGGCAACGCGACCGATGGTTTCTCTTCCGGAAGAACGTCCGCCACCGCGGTAATCGCGGAAACCGTATTTTTCATCAAATGTATAATCAGCATGGCCCGGTCTGTAGTACGATGCGATTTCGGAATAATCAGCAGATTTTTGGGAAGTATTTCTAACGATAAGGGAAATCGGAGTACCTGTTGTTTTTCCTTCAAATACACCACTCATAATTTCAACCAAATCATCTTCCTTACGCGGTGTGGACAAGCTGTTTTGCCCGGGTTTGCGTCTGTTTAAATAAAGTTGAATATCCTCTTCACAAAGCGGAAGTCCGGCAGGGCATCCATCAATTACAACTCCGAGAGCTTTTCCGTGGGATTCTCCCCATGTTGAAATTTTGAAAATATTTCCATATGTTGAACCGGCCATATTAATAGTCTCCTTATAATTGGTTAAAAATACAAAAATAATTATAGTGGAATCATAGTAAAAAAACAATGCAGAGAATTTGATTTTGTGCTATTATCTAAATGACCAGTATTGCAAAGGATAAAGAAGTAATGAACGAGTCGTTTAAAGAGAAACTGGTAGAGTACTTTAGACGGACTATGAAAAGGCATCCTTATTTAAAGGGGCTGATCACAGTCGGTCTGTTTTTTGCGCTCGCATTTTATTATATTGTAAATATGATCTGTTCTAACACAAAGAGATTGGTATCTCTTGCCGTGTTGATTGTTTTTTATACAATCAGTTGTAGTTTTTGCGCGCCGGTTTTCCAGAGTACAGCAGTAGAAGAGGAAGTAATCTGGACAGAACATCTTGCTGATGAAGATATTAGCCTTGCAACGGAAGAGGAAGTGGAACAGGTAACGGAAGAAGTCGTTGAAGAAAGTATAATTTTAGAAAGCACTAATCCGGAAGTAGTAGATGATGAAGTAATTATTGACTACTCTGTTGATGAAATTCTGGAACAACATAAAAACAACCAGCTTAATTTAGAGACAGAAGAAGAGGAAAATGATTCTGTTTCCGAAGAGGATGAATGGAAACTGATATTGGTAAACAAGCAACATCCGATTCCGGATGACTATGAATTTGCATTGGGAACCATTACCGGAAATCTGAAATGTGACGAACGAATTATTCCGGAATTGCTGGAGATGCTTCAGGCAGCAAAGGATGATGGCATTTCACTTATTATCTGTTCACCGTATAGACCGCTTGAAAGACAACAGTATTTATTTAATCGTAAAATAACGAATTATATGAATAGAGGTATGTCATATATGGAAGCCTACAAATTAGCCTCTCAGGCAGTTACGGTTCCAAATACGAGTGAGCATCAGCTTGGGCTTGCTCTTGATATCTATACATCTTCCTATATGTCACTGGATTTCGGATTTGGTGAAACCAAAGCAGGTATTTGGCTTAGGGAAAATTGCAGTAAATATGGTTTTATTTTGAGATATCCAAAAGGAAAAGAGTACATAACAGGTATTGAATATGAACCGTGGCATTTCCGTTATGTGGGCAAAGAAGCAGCAACACAGATTATGGAGCAGGGAATTTGCCTGGAAGAATATCATGAGATTTATTAAAGGAGTATTATTATAATTTATGTATAAAGTTTTGAAACGTGAGGGTATGGCAAAGCGTGCTGAATTTACGACAGTACATGGCACGGTGCAGACCCCGGTGTTTATGAATGTAGGTACGGTAGCGGCGATTAAAGGAGCCGTTTCCACAGAAGATTTGGAAGGCATCCATACACAGATTGAATTATCCAATACTTATCATCTTCATGTGAGACCGGGAGATACATTAATCAAAGAGCTTGGCGGTCTTCATAAGTTCATGTCATGGGATAAACCGATTTTAACGGATTCAGGTGGATTTCAGGTGTTTTCTCTTGCAAAGCTTCGCAAGATTACGGAAGAAGGTGTTGCATTCCAGTCTCATATAGATGGAAGAAAGATTTTTATGGGACCGGAAGAGAGTATGCAGATACAGTCTAATCTTGGTTCTACCATAGCGATGGCGTTTGATGAATGCCCATCCAGTAAGGCAGACAGACAGTATGTACAGAATTCTGTAGACAGAACCACAAGATGGCTTCAGCGTTGCAAAGATGAAATGAACCGGTTGAACAGTTTGGAAGATACAGTGAATCCAAACCAGCTTCTGTTTGGTATTAATCAGGGGGCAATTTTTTCGGATATCCGTATCGAACATGCAAAACGTATTTCTGAATTTGATTTACCGGGATATGCAGTTGGCGGTCTTGCAGTAGGCGAGACTCACGAAGAAATGTATCAGGTACTGGAGGATGTGGTGCCACATTTGCCGGCTGATAAACCAACTTATCTGATGGGAGTGGGGACTCCGGCAAATATTTTGGAAGCGGTTTCCAGAGGCGTTGATTTTTTTGACTGTGTATATCCGAGCAGAAACGGTCGTCATGGTCATGTGTATACGAACCATGGTAAACTGAATTTGTTTAATCAGAAATTTGAAAAGGATATGCGCCCTATTGAAGAAGGTTGTCAGTGCCCTGCCTGCAGACGCTATTCCAGAGCATATATCAGACATTTATTAAAAGCAAAAGAGATGCTTGGCATGCGCCTTTGTGTACTTCATAATCTGTATTTCTATAATACAATGATGACAGAAATCAGAGATGCGCTGGATGCAGGAAATTATGAAGCATACAAAAAATATAAATTGGAAAATATGAGCAGAGGTCTTGTGTAAAAGCAAAATCTTGTGTATCATTATGAAAGTGCCTAAAAAGGCGATAGATTTAGGAGGAATATAACATGAATTTAAGTTTATTAGCAGCTGAACCGGCACAGGGCAGCGGAATGATTATGGTTATCTATATTGTGCTCATCATTGCATTTTTCTATTTCTTTATGATGAGACCACAGAAAAAGGAACAGAAGAGAGTTGCATCTATGCTTGCAAGTCTTGAAATAGGCGATATCGTTTGTACAACAAGCGGTTTTTATGGCGTTATCATTGATATTACAGATGATACAGTTATCGTAGAATTCGGTAACAACAAAAACTGCCGTATTCCAATGCAGAAATCTGCAATTGCTCAGGTGGAAAAAGCAGAAAGCTAAATCATACATGTATGAAACACATCTACAGATTGTAGGTGTGTTTTTTTTGACTTTTTATATGTTTTCTATTATCATAGAAAAGATAGTGGGTAATTATATCTATCCGCTAAAAAGGAGGAGCATTATGAAGTGTAATATTACATGTATTCCGGGCGATGGAATCGGACCGGAAATTGTGGCAGAAGCAAAAAAGGTATTAGAAAAAGTAGCAAAAGTCTACGGACATGAGTTACAGTTTAAAGATATTTTAATGGGTGGTGCATCCATTGATGTACATGGTATTCCCCTTACAGATGAAGCAATTGCAGATTGTAAAGCAGCAGATGCGGTACTTATGGGCTCTATCGGTGGCAATACATCTACATCACCGTGGTATCAGCTTCCACCGGAAAAGAGACCGGAAGCAGGGCTTTTAAAGCTTCGTAAAGCACTGAACTTATTTGCCAATTTACGTCCGGCTTATTTATATGAAGAATTGGCAGGTGCTTGTCCTTTAAAAGAAGAAATCAGTGCAGCGGGCTTTGATATGATGATTATGCGTGAACTGACAGGCGGTCTTTATTTCGGGGAGAGAAAGACAGTTACAGAAGATGGTGTCCGTAAAGCTATTGATACGCTTACATATGATGAAAATGAAATCCGTCGTATTGCCATTAAAGGCTTTGACATTGCAAGAAAAAGACGAGGTAAAGTAACTTCCGTAGATAAAGCAAACGTGCTTGATTCTTCCAGATTATGGCGTGCAGTTGTAAATGAAGTAGCAAAGGATTATCCGGATGTAGAATTAGAGCATATGCTGGTTGACAACTGTGCAATGCAGCTTGTAAAAGATCCGGCGCAGTTTGATGTCATCTTAACGGAGAACATGTTTGGCGATATTTTATCCGATGAAGCAAGTATGGTAACGGGTTCAATCGGTATGTTAAGCTCTGCCAGCTTAAATGATTCCAAGTTTGGTTTATATGAGCCGAGTCATGGCTCTGCACCGGACATTGCAGGACAGGATATTGCAAATCCGATTGCAACAATTCTTTCTGCATCCATGATGCTCAGATACAGCTTTGATTTGGATAAAGAAGCAGATGCCATTGACGGGGCAGTAAAGAAAGTGCTTCAGGATGGATACAGAACAATTGATATTATGTCAACCGGCATGAAACAGGTTGGTTGTAAAGAGATGGGAGATTTGATCGTTGAAAGAATATCTTAAGAATAAAGTGGATTTACATCTTCATTTTGATGGCTCTCTACCATATTCGGTAATTCCGAAGCTGGCTGAAATGTCAGGTGTGGAACTTGATGAAAGCAAAATGAAGGAAATATTTACCGTACCGGAAAATTGTGAATCTCTGGTAGACTATTTGAAATGCTTTGATGTACCGGGACAGCTGTTGCAGACAAAGGAAACGCTTAGTCTTGCGATGGAAACATTATTAAAGGAATTGTATGCACAGAATGTTTTGACAGTAGAAGTGAGATTTGCACCGCAGTTACATAAAAGAAATGGTTTAACAGGCGAAGAAATCGTAGAGAGCGTACTGGAAGGTCAGGAAAGAGCACTTGCCCAGTGTGAAGGTATGAAAGCAGGCACAATCCTTTGCATGATGGTAAATGGTGAAACGGCTGAAAATATGGAGACTGTTGAGCTTGCAAAGAAATATCTTGGAAAAGGTGTTGTCTGTCTTGATATTGCAGGACCGGAAGGTATGATTCCGATGATGGGATTCAAGGTGTTTTTTGACATGGCAAAAAAACTTGATGTGCCATATATTATTCACGCAGGCGAATGTGGTTCGGCTGAGAATGTAAATATTGCTCTTGACTTAGGAGCAAAACGAATCGGACACGGTATTGCAGCAATCAAAGATGAGGCAGTTTTGAAACGTCTTGTGGATACACAGACGCCGATAGAAGTATGCCCTGTCAGCAATATTGATACAAAAGCTTTTCCGGAAGGAGAAGTGCATCCGGCTAAGAAACTATTGGATGCCGGTGTCTGTGTAACGATTAATACCGATAACATGACGGTATCAGGCACTACTCTTGACAGAGAATATGAAGTGTTGATGACACAGTGTGGTTTTACGGAAGAAGATATTCTGAAGGTACAGGAAAACGGTCGTAAGGCAAGTTTCCTGAAATAATAAAGTTACAGAAAATGCGGTTTTGCATAAGAGAGTTTTACAGCAAAACATGACATATATAGGAGGAAATAGTATGCGTAGTGATAACGTAAAAGTAGGTGTATCCCAGGCACCTCACAGAAGTTTATTTAATGCACTTGGTTTTACAGAAGAGGAGCTGAAAAAACCAATGGTAGGTATCGTAAGTTCTTACAATGAAATTGTTCCGGGACATATGAATCTGGACAAGATTGTAGATGCGGTTAAATTAGGTGTAGCAGAAGCAGGCGGTGTGCCTGTAGTGTTCCCGGCGATTGCGGTTTGTGACGGTATTGCAATGGGACATGTTGGTATGAAATATTCTTTGGTAACAAGAGATTTGATTGCTGATTCCACAGAGTGTATGGCAATGGCACATCAGTTTGATGCTCTTGTTATGGTTCCAAACTGTGATAAAAACGTTCCTGGTCTTTTGATGGCGGCCGCCAGAATTAATGTTCCGACGGTATTTGTATCCGGTGGTCCAATGCTTGCAGGCCGTGTAAGAGGAGAAAAGAGAAGCCTTTCTTCCATGTTCGAGGCAGTAGGTGCTCATGCGGCAGGTACTATGACAGAAGACGATGTACGTGAGTTTGAAGAAAAAGTATGTCCTACATGCGGTTCCTGTTCCGGTATGTACACAGCAAATTCCATGAACTGTTTAACAGAAGCTCTCGGTATGGGACTTCAGGGCAACGGAACGATTCCGGCTGTATATTCTGAAAGAATCAAGCTTGCAAAACATGCAGGTATGGCTGTTATGAAGATGCTTGAACAGAATATCAGACCAAGAGATATTATGACAAAAGAAGCTATCATGAATGCGCTTACAGTAGATATGGCACTTGGATGTTCAACAAACTCCATGCTTCATTTACCTGCAATTGCCCATGAAATAGGCTTTGATTTTGATATTGCTTTAGCAAATGAAGTAAGTGAAAAGACACCAAACC
>SVFS01000010.1 GCA_015056725.1 Lachnospiraceae bacterium
AAGAACCTGAAGTGATTGAATTTGAACATACCTTGGAGGAAATGCAAAGACTGGTGGGTGGAGGACTAATTCAGTCGATTTATCCGTTTGATGATGATGTGGCACTGATTTGTAATGACGAAGGAAAGCTTATGGGAATGTCACCGAACCGTGCTCTGTATGACCTCCGAGGTAATATCTATGATATTATAGCGGGGGATTTTTTTATCTGCAGAGCACCTGTGGACAGTGATACATTTACAAGTCTTACTGAGGAGCAGATTGACAGATATTTGGAACACTTCCGATACCCTGAAGAGTTTGTAAAAGTGTGGTCCAGGATTGAAGCTGTCAAGATAAAACCATGTGGCAGAGAACATGAGAGATGAGGGCATTTTATTGCCCATCTCTGTCTTAGCAAGCAGACCCTTTCTACTCCTGGTGCGAAAGGGAAAACTCAGGGAGGACCCTATCAACCCCTATTTTGAAATATCAACATTTTAACAGTGATAATTCAGTAGTCGATTATGACGAATTGTCCCAAAATCCATGGATGAAGAATTATTAGCATGGTGGTAAGTGATTTTGGCCGCAAAAAACTAGGCCACGTATGTGGCATGAAGATATATGGAGTATCTCCCACAATTAACCCTATCATGTCAACCAGGATCTTGAGCGCGGCTCGTCCAAACATTCCTTCATCCGATTTTATGGGAGTAAAGCAAGGCACTATCACTGAAACACGAGGTTAGTCCTTGATGGGCACGCCATTGCCTTCCTTGCTATACTCATATGTATTCCTAACACCTAATAGGTGAATTAGGCAAGTTCAAGAATTTGTTTTTTTCTGACATCGCCCAATGCTTTGTCAGGATTATATAATTCTTTATATTTTACAACATGAAACATTATGCGCATGAGTTTTAAACCTACAGCTAAAACAGCTTGGTCGTGTTTCAATTGATTGTTTTTTCGATGGCGCAGATATTGGTAATACGACATCATCTCCGGACTAACCAACATTCCTTTGTCGCCGATTAAATAGATAACCTTTCGAAGACCGGGACGCCCTCTCTTGCTAACTTTTGTTTTTCCTTTATGCTGTCCCGAACTTTGCTCTACAAGATTTAATCCTGCCAGCTTACGTATTTGCTTCCAGTCATCGAATCGTGAAAGGTCGCCTGTTTCAGCAATGAAACTTGCGGCAGTGACCGAACCAACGCCTGGAACGCTAGTTATGAACTTGTCGATGTCTAATGCTTGCATCAGTGCATCCATTAGACTGTCGCATTGTTCTATCTGTGAATCGACTAAATCTAACTGGTCAATTAAGGCGTTTAATTTGAATCTGGCAGCCTCAACACCCTCGGTAACTCCTATGCTTCGAGAAGCCGTCGATATTAATCTTTCTGTAAAGGCATTGCTGATTCTTATATGGCCTGTGGGGCTTTGCTCTTTCCACAATTCCCTTAGTTCAGAAGCAGAATACGATTTAATGTCTGCTGGAAACGGTGTAGTCCGAAAAATTATTTTTGATGACAAGCAGCTCATATTAAAGCCGATGCTTTCATATTCAGGGAAAAACTCATCCATGATAACAACGATATGATTATGTATGCGTTTTCTGTTGTCGGATATTTGTTCACGATATGTACGTAGAATCCTTAAATCTGCATAATGATCTTCCGGAAGGTATATATCGAAGTATCTTCCATCGCGAATAAGGTGTGCAATTACAAGAGCATCCTTTTTATCATTTTTAGTTTGTGAATTATCTTCAAGCTCTTTCAATTGCTTGACGTGATACGGATTTACTCCAACAACATGGATATTTTCATAGCTATTAAGATACCATGCAATTGCTCGCCAATAATGGCCTGAAGGTTCAAATCCTATGTAAATTTGTTCGTATTCAAATTTAGAGGACAGATTATGAATTTGATCAAGAAAATTTGTAAAACCTTCAATATCATTTGTAATTTTTATCGGTTTGCAAAGAACCTTTCCAATGGAATCTGTAACTTGAGCCCAATGAATTTTCTTTGCTATATCGATACCAATTATTAAAGTTTTATCACAATTTTGAAGCATTTTAGATGTCATGAATATCACCTCCTGGATAAATTATACACGGAGATATGCGGTATTGCTTTTAATTGATATTATCACATGATAGGAATGCTGAAACCCCAGAAAGGAGTATGAGTATTGTTTTATTTACAGGTGAGTGGTATAATTTAATGTAGAAACCTAAATTATAATTAAAAAGGATTTATGACATGTATAAGTATGATATACCCTATCCAAAAGAAGGACAGATGACATTAACTCTAGATGGAATTCCTATTAACGTATCAAAAAAGAAATCTTATCTAATGGGGAAGATGTATGCTCATAGAGCTTCTGTTTGTGAAGCTGATGGCGTATGTCCAGCAACGAAATATGAGATTATTGAAGCAGATGGCAAAGTTGTTTTTAGCAAGTTTTTTTCTGAAGGAGAAAAAGTTTTTTCCGAAGAACCTTATCATAAGATTAAAAAAGAAAAAGTCAACTATGTTAGTAAAAATGGATTTAATCTGATTGCAGATGAAGAAGGAAAAATCATAACAGATGAAGAACTTATGCATGTTCTTTATGATTTAATTTATGTTTGTCGTTTACCTATTTCGAATTCTAGAGAAGTAGCAGTTCAGCTGGCAACTTACAAACCAACAACAAAGGATAAATTTGTGTCCCTTAAAGGTTTGGGAGAAAAGAAATATGATAAATGCGGAGAGTTACTTATGGATGTAATAAAGAAACATTCCGAATAATAAAAAATATTGGTTGGTAGATATTCACAGCAGGCTTAGAAGAGTCTGCTGTTATATTTTGGGGGATAATATGAAACGACAGGTAAAGAAACAGATTTGGCTGACTGAAGAGGAAGAAGAGCTTTTAGAAGGACATGCACAAAAGGCGTGTCTTACAGAGTCCAGTTTTCTTCGCATGGTCATGTGTGGTTGTATTCCGAAGGAAAAACCAGATAAAGAATTTTATGAAAGGATGCGGCAGATGGATGCTTTTATGCAGCGGTTAGAGTATCTAATTGATCTTCTGAAATATGGTGAGCAGGTACAGTGTGAAGAACTAAATTCAGAAATTCATCGCTGGCACCAGTTTCAGCTTGATGTCGAAGAACGATTCCTAGCTCCGGAAAAAGTTCCATGGCTGTAACAAAGATATGGTCAGTACGTGGACGGCTGGATCATCCAATAGACTACGCCATAAATCCGGAAAAGACCAATGCAAAACTGGCAGAGAAAGAACTGGATTCTCTAGAAGATGTAATGAACTACACTGTTAATGAGGAAAAGACAGAGAAGAAGTTCTATGTATCGGGTATTAACTGCAATCCAGCTATCGCCCGGCAACAGTTTCAGACTGTGAAGGCGCAGTTTGGAAAAGAAGGGGGTATTATTGCATACCATGGATATCAGAGTTTTGCAGAAGGGGAAGTTACACCGCAGCAAGCCCATGAGATTGGGATGGAGCTGGCCAAGGCTATTTGGGGCGAAGGTTATCAAGTGATAGTTGCAACCCATCTCAATACGAAATGTTTGCACAATCATTTTGTGGTGAACTCTGTGTCCTTTTTGGATGGGAAACGTTGCAGACAGAAGCAATGGACAGACATCTCCAAAATCAACGACGAAATCTGCAGAAAGTATCAACTGGATGTGGTGGAAGGTCATGGTCGAGGGATTCCATACCAGTTGGCTAAAGCGGAACGGGAAGGTGCACTGACCAGACTGAACATTGCAAAAGTGGCCATTGATGATGCGCTATCGGTCAGTTGCAATCTGCGTGAGCTTCGGTATCATCTATCAACGATGGGATATATCTGCCAGTTTGATGAGAACCGGAAATACTGGACCATACGTCAGGAAGAGTGGAAAAGGCCGATTCGCCTGATACGGATGGGAGAAGAGTACAGTAACGATAATATTCGCAAGAGGCTCAGAGATAATACGCCTGAAGTCCGAAAGGGTATTGTTTACAGAGATATCCGCAAGTGCCGCAGACGTAGCCATACCATGAAGAAAGGTAAATCACGGAAAATCAGTGGTCTGAGAGGACTATATTATCATTACTGCTATCTGCTTGGATATATGCCAAAACGAAATATGAAACCATACCAGGTGTCACCTGCACTGCGGGATGACCTAATAAAACTGAATGAAATATCCAAGGAAGTGAGGCTGCTTCAGGAACATCGTATTGATGACCTGCAGCAGCTTTTTGATTACAGGAAAAACTGTAATGAAAGGATATTTGAGATTCGCGCACAGATTAAAAACGCTCAATCTAAGAAAGGTGCAGACAAAACAGAAATAGGGTTGCTGAAGGGTGAACTGAAAAAACTCAGATTTCAGATTATCCTGTGTGACAGAATAACGCGCAGAAGTCAGCAGATGAACGAAAAACTGCAACAAGTGTGCGAAGAACAAAATAGAAAGCGAGAGGAGCTGATAAAATGATGCATGGAGCAGATGCGGCAGAACAGATGGTTCGTCTGTCGCTGGAAGGCATGGAAGTGGTACTGCGTGTCAGCGGCACCGGAGCAAAGAATCTGGCTGTTCTTATGGCTGCGGCAATCAGAGAAGAAAAACAGACTCTTGGTAAGACCAGTCTGACCAGTCTGATTAAGTCTGGCAGGGAACTTACTGTATTCAGCATTCCGGAAGAAGACCTTGCAGCCTTCAAACGGGAGGCAAAGAGGTATGGAGTGCTGTACAGTGATATTAAAGACCGGAGTAATTCCGATGAACCAATCATCGACATAATCACCAGAGCAGAGGATGCACCGAAAATTAACCGCATTATTGAGCGGTTCCAGCTGGCAACGGTAAAGGAAAAACAATCCCCAAACCAGTCCAGGACCAGAGAAGACCTTCGGTCCGGAAGCAACTACAGGCATCAAGATATGACCCGTACCAGAGACGAAGCAGATAACGAGCGTCCATCGGTACGGGACAAATTAAGTGCACTGCGGCAGCAGCATACCAGAGGAGGCGTAGTACTTCATGATAGGGAACGATAAGCGAACAGAAATGATTGTTCTGACGTTGGCAGGATTGCCGATAGCAATTTGGCTTGGGCTGATTTTCGCTCCGTATCTGGAAGATGGCCTGATTGACTTTATAACAGAAATCGCAAGAGGGAATGTAGGACCACTGAAAGTCACGTTTTGCAGTGACAGTCTGAAATCAGTGGTTCTATTTCTTTTTTTGTATCTATTCGGGATTACGCTTTACGTCAGCACCAGAAAGAATTACAGACATGGTGAAGAACATGGTTCTGCCAAATGGGGGAATCCACTGGAGATAAACCGGAAGTATCTGCAGAAACCGCAGAATGCAAACCTTTTGCTGACCCAGAACGTCCACCTCGGGCTAAACGGCAAAATCCATCTGCGAAACCTGAATGTACTGGTTATCGGCGGCAGCGGCGCAGGTAAAACCAGGTTTTATTGCAAACCAAACATCATGCAGGCCAACACGTCCTTCGTTGTACTGGATCCGAAAGGAGAAATTTTGCGGGACCTGGGGTATCTGCTGGAGGACGAAGGCTATGAAATCCGCGTGCTGGATCTGATAAATATGGAGAAGAGCCACTGCTACAATCCGTTTGTGTATCTGCAGACGGATAACGATGTGCAGCGTTTGGTGACCAACCTGTTTAAGAGTACCACACCAAAGGGCAGCCAAAGCAACGACCCGTTTTGGGATACTTCGGCCAGTATGCTTCTGATGGCATTGATGTTTTATCTGAAGTACGAGGCACCGGAGGAGGAACAGAACTTCGCTATGGTGTTGGAACTGCTCCGTGCTGGTGACGTGAGCGAGGAAGACAGCGATAGACCAAGTGACCTGGACAATCTGTTTTTTGATTTGGAGGAGAAAAAGCCTGGTCATATTGCTGTGAAATATTATCGGGATTACCGCAGTGGATCAGCGAAGACCCTGAAATCCATTCAAATTACCCTGGCATCCAGACTGGAGAAGTTCAATCTGGAGAGCCTGGCTGGGTTGACCATGACGGACGAGATGAATCTGCCTTCCCTGGGTGAAAAGAAGGTGGCACTCTTTGCACTGATACCGGATAATGACACTTCTTTCAATTTCCTGGTCAGCATATTGTACACCCAGCTTTTTCAGCAGCTGTTTTACATTGCGGATCACAAATACGGTGGCAGCCTTCCGGTGCACTGCCATTTTGTCATGGACGAGTTTGCAAATGTGTCGCTGCCGGATGACTTTGACAAAATCCTTTCCGTCATGCGTTCACGTGAAGTATCGGTATCCATCATCCTGCAGAACCTGGCACAGCTGAAGGCACTCTTTGAGAAACAGTGGGAGTCCATTGTGGGTAACTGCGATACTTTCCTGTACCTGGGCGGCAATGAGCAAGGAACACATAAATATGTCAGTGAACTGCTGGGAAAGGAAACTATCGATACCAATACGTTTGGAAAGACCAGTGGCAGGAGCGGAAGCTATTCGACCAATTACCAAAACAGTGGCCGCGAGTTGTTGTCACCGGACGAAGTACGGATGCTGGACAATCGGGACGCGCTGCTGTTTATCCGCGGTGAAAGACCGGTACGCGACAGAAAGTATGATATTTTGCGGCACCCGAATCTGAAGAAAACTGCAGATGGCAGAATGCCAGTATACAGGCATGGTCAGGTGAACCATGCAGTTGGAATAATACAAATTTCGGAGGTTAAAAGAAATGAAGAATACGAATAAGCCTATTTTTATGAAGAAACCTAAAAAACAGAGATATTTGCTGTACATAATAGCTGCAGTTATTTTGGCATTATGTTGGTCTGATGCAGCGTTTGCATCCGGCGGTACTTCTGATCCAATTGCGGTGGTGAACAATCTTTCGGACTTTATGTTTTCCCTGGTAAGAGCTGTAGGAATGATTATGATTGGGCTTGGTATCGTGCAGGTAGGGCTTTCACTGAAAGGCCATGATCCGTCGCAGAGAGCAAATGGGATATTGACTGTGGCAGGTGGAATTATCATTGCGTTTGCGAAGGAGATAATGGTGATGATTGCAGGGTAAAATTTTATTGAATTAACAAGAATCAAGGAGTAAAATTGTATGGAAAAAGTAAATTAAATATGTTCCGAAAGGCGGGTATTGTAATGCACAAAGATAAAAATTTTTTCCTATGGAAAATTATTCTATCAATTGCTAGTTTTGTTATAATAATATTGTCAAAAAGTGAAATTAATTGGGATGATTTCTCAAAAAACTATTTTGATGGAGTTTTAGCAAAAGAAATTATTTATGATTTGAGTGTAGGAATCTTTTCTGCAATGATATTAATATGGTTTATTGATGAAATTAACGAACGTATACAAGCAAAGAAACAACGAGAGGAAAGGGTACTTAAAATAAAACGAGCAGACAGATTGTTGCAACCTTATATAGAACGTTATAAATTATTCCTTTATTGTCTTATAACCCCAATTGAAAATCGGAATTTTTCTGATTATGAAATTCAACAAGATTTCTTGCTTAAAGATATGCGGGATTTATATAAGACAACGCTTATTTTAAGTGAAGGGATATTTAATACTAGTATTGGGTGTTTTATTAAAGCAGAATCCGAACTTAAAGATAAAATAGAAAATATGATAATGGAGGTGGAACTTTTAGATTATCCTGAGTTGCAAGAGAGCTTGGTAGAATTTGTTGAAACATCATTGAAATATAATGAAAAAGATGCATGGCTAAAGGCACAAACTACGAGATTGAGCGGTACGCAAACATTAGCTGAAATGGCAGTTGATATTTTGCAGAATAACGCTGATGATTGGTATATTGAAGTTCAAAATGGAAAGACTATGAATGGAAATATAGTTCTTACATATTTTGCATTATATGAGATGATAAAAGGCGAGTATGCAGCTCTATCCAAATATGAAAATGAAATAAATAAAGTTAACTAAGGTAGTCAGATAAAGGTATAACTTACAATCGTCATCTCCGGATGGCGATTTTCTACTTTTTGACGACGAGGAGGTGATTTTATGTCGGACAACTGGGTGGTACAGAACCTGCAGAAGGCGCTGGCGACCTGGAACGAGAAGATGCAGGAGATATGGACGCTGCTGACGGTGTCGCCGGAGGAGTTTAAGGGCGGCAGAATATGGGCGGTTATCCTGGACATACACAGCGGCATACAGGCCATTGGACTGGCACTTCTGGTACTGTTCTTTCTCACTGGAGTCATGAAGACCTGCAGCAATCTGTCGGATTTGAAAAGACCGGAACAGGCCCTGCAGCTTTTCATCCGTTTTATCCTGGCAAAAGGAGTGGTGACATACGGACTTGAACTGATGCTGGCGATCTTCAGCATCCTGCAGGGGGTGGTGTCGACCATCATGCAGTCCTCCGGAATAGGAGGAGCGGATCAGGCGATACTGCCACAGGAGATGATAGGCGCCATCGAAGACTGCAGGTTCCTGGAATCCATACCGCTTTGGGCGGTGACGCTGATTGGCAGCCTTCTGATCACGGTACTGTCTTTTATTATGATTCTGACCGTCTACGGAAGGTTTTTTAAGTTGTACTTATATACGGCAATTGCACCGGTCCCGCTGGCAGCTTTTGCGGGGGAGACAACACAGCAGGTTGGAATCAGCTTTATCAAATCATATACCGGGGTGTGCCTGGAAGGTGCTATCATCATGCTGGCATGTGTAATCTTCTCCTTCTTTGCGTCATCACCGCCAGTGGTGGATACATCGGCCAGCGTAGTCACCATGGTCTGGTCATACATCGCAGAGCTGGTCTTTAACATGTTGGTACTGGTAGGTACCATCAAGATGGCGGATCATGTGGTCCGGGAAATGATGGGCCTGTAAGGAGGAAACCATGGAAATTAAAATGAATAAGGATATCCGTACCTATACGGAAAGTATGTTTTTCGGACTGTCGCTTAGGCAGTTCTTTTTTTCTGCCCTGGGCTGCCTGGTGTCGGTGGCACTGTACTTCCTTCTGCGTGGGCAGCTTGGCACCGAGGCCGTGTCCTGGGCATGTATGCTGGGCGTGTTTCCCTTCGGGGTGATGGGCTTTGCAAAATATAACGGAATGGCAGCGGAGCAGGTAATCTGGGCGGTCATCAAGTCAGCGGTTCTTACACCAAAGAGGCTGCCGTACCGGGGAACCAACCTTTACTATGACTTAATCAGGGGGAAAATAAAATGCTGAAATCAATACGAACTACCATGAAAAAAGACCGGGAGCGTGTGAAAGTTCCCCGTTCAGTTCAAGACGCAGTACCTGTAAGGTCCGTCTGGGAGGACGGAGTCTTTCAGATTGCCAGGAATAAATACAGTAAGTCCTGGCTGTTCACTGACATCAACTATGATGTGCTGTCCGATGAAGAACGGATAGATACGATTAAGAGCTATGGTGCGTTGCTGAACTCTTTCGACAGCAGTGCGACTACCAAGATAACCATAAATAATCGGAGATTCAGCCGTGGGGATTTTGAGGAGAAAATCCTGCTGCAGATGAAGGAAGACGAGCTGGATGCATACCGCAGAGAGTACAACGACATGCTGCTAGCCAAGGCTGCAGGGAACAATTCCATCATCCAGGAAAAATATATCACCGTATCGGTGCATAAGAATAGCATTGAGGAAGCACGTACCTTTTTCAAGCGAAGCGGCACGGAACTTACTGCAAGGCTTTCAAGACTGGGATGCCGTTGCCTGGAACTGGACGGCCATGAACGGCTGAAGATTCTTCATGACTTTTATCGTGCCGGAGAAGAGGACCATTTCGAGTTTGACCTGAAGGACAGTCGAAAGAAGGGCCACAGCTTCAAGGACTATATCTGCCCGGATGGAATGGAACTGCACCATGACCATTTCAAAACCGGAAGCCGGTTTGGCAGGGTTATCTTCGTCAAGGATGTGGGTGCGTACCTGAAGGATACACTGGTGGCAGAATTAACTGGACTAAATCAGAACATGATGCTTTCCATAGACGTGTTGCCGGTGCCCATGGAGGAGGCCATCAAGGAAGCGGAAAACCGGCTCCTTGGGGTTGCAACCAACATCACCAACTGGCAGCGGAAGCAGAATGCCAACAATAACTTCGGTGCTATCGTGCCTTACGACATGGAGCAGCAGATGAAGGAGAGCAAGGAGTTCCTGGATGACCTGACCATGCGAGATCAGCAGATGATGCTGGCGGTGGTCACTCTGGTACATACTGCTGACGATAAGAAGCAGCTTGATGCAGACACTGGCACGCTGCAGAACATCATTCAGGCACGGCACTGCCAGATGGGCGTACTGCACTTTCAGCAGCTGGATGGTCTGAATACGGTACTCCCTGCAGGACACCGAAAAATCGATGCCCTCCGGACGTTCACTACGGAATCTCTTTCTGCATTTATGCCGTTTCATGTCCAGGAAGTATCACATGACCATGGCATCTACTATGGCCAAAACGCCATCAGCCAAAATATGATTGTAGCTGACCGGCGGCAGCTCTTGAACGGTAATTCCTTTATCTTAGGTGTATCCGGCTCGGGGAAATCTTTCATGGCAAAGAGTGAGCTGATTAACTTTGTCCTGGCGACTGATGCAGATGTTATCGTCATCGATCCGGACAGAGAGTATACGGACTTTGTAAAAGCGTTTGGGGGCGAAGTGGTAGAGATATCTGCTACCAGCGCTAATCACATCAATGCCATGGACATCAACCGATACTATGGTGAAAAGGACCCGATTGCAGAAAAGTCTCAGTTCGTACAGTCACTTTGTGAGCAGATTATAACCGGTAACCAGTTCAGTAGGGGGCAGAAGTCCATCATCGATCGCTGTGTAGAGCATATCTACCAACCATACCGGATGCGTGGATATGAGGGAGAACCACCGACACTGGATGATTTCCGGGAAGACCTGCTGCGGCAGCCAGAGCAGGAAGCAAAAGACCTGGCACTGGAACTGGAGATTTTCACAAGAGGGTCTCTGAATACCTTTGCACAGCAGACAAACGTGAACACCACCAGCCGGTTCATCAGTTACGATATTCATGAACTGGGTAAGCAGCTCATGGGTGTAGGCATCCTGGTGGTCCTGGACAGCATCCTGAACCGGATTACCAGGAACCGGCAGGAGGGGAAGCAGACCTTCATTTTCATCGATGAATTCTATATTCTCTTTCAGCACGAGTATTCCGGTCAGTTCTTAGCTACGCTGTGGAAACGTGTGAGAAAGTACGGAGCCTACTGTACTGGCATTACACAAAATCTGGAGGAGGTTCTGCGGTCTCAGACAGCACGGCTTATGCTGTCTAATTCCGAGTTTATCATCATGATGAACCAGGCACCGACGGACCGGCAGGAACTGGCGAAGCTGCTGCACATCTCTGAGCGGCAGCTATCTTACATCACCAACGTACCGGAAGGCCACGGGCTGCTGAAGGTAGGGCATACCATGGTGCCTTTTGAGAATCACTTCCCGAAGAATACGGAACTTTACCGGCTCATGACTACCAAGCCGGGGGAAAGGAATACGTAAATGGACATTAAGGTAAGAGGTAAGTACGAAGACAAATCGCTGAAGCTGAAAGACATCCGTCCGTTGCTGAAAAATATGCGAATCAAGAGTAAATCTGATCAGAACGACGAAGAAAACGAAAACCGCCAGAACCCGCAGAATTATGCGGAGTATAAGGCTTCCACCACTGGTAAAAAAGCCGCTGAGAAGTCCATTTTGGCGGTCACTTTTTCGGCAAAACGGTTGAAAATCAAGGGAAATCAGCATACTTCATCAACCTATGTAGAACCAGGTGAAGGGCCGGTTTCAGGTTCGAAAGTAGTACCGCTTTGGGCGAAGAAGCAGAAGGAAAAGAAGGCTGCACAGACAGCTGTAGCTACCAGGCAACACGCTGCACAGCAGACCGTAATACAAATCAAAAGGCAGCAGCGTAGGCGAAAACGAAACTACCAGATAAAGCGAATCAAGAATCAAATGCGAAATCAAACCATAGTCAGCAGCAGTGTCGTGCTTCTGGCTATGGTTCTTTTCGTGTTCACACTTTCTATGTTCTTATTTCTGGCAGACGATGGGGATGGAAACTTGGAGGCAGGACAACCAGCTCTTATGGTATCAGTGGCCAAGGCACAGATAGGCACTGAAGACGGAGAAAAATACTGGAGTTGGTACGGATTCGATGAACAGGTGGATTGGTGTGCCTGTTTCGTGTCGTGGTGTGCCAATGAAGCAGGACTGATAGAGGAAGGCGCCGTACCGATGTTTGCTGAGGTCAACGAAGGTATACGGTGGTTTCGGGAGCAGGGCAGGTGGATAGATGCAGCTGAAGAACCTGATTTCAGACCAACACCAGGAACACTGATTTTCTTTGATTGGGATACAGATAGTAACGCAGATCATGTTGGAATTGTTGAAAGATGCAAAAAAGGAATAATATACACGATAGAAGGTAATAGCAACGATAGCGTGTTAAGCAATTATTACACGCAGGACAATAATATAATTTTGGGATTTGCTATAATTAATGTGAACAAAAAAATATTTAATTAAAATAAATCCGTTTACATTTCTGCTTAGGAAAAGTAAACGGATTTCATTAATTGCACTATAAAATAGATTGTGCCATCTTTTCAATGGTTTTCATATCGGCAGTACCGCCTATGTCGTAGAGGTAAATGCCATCGGACCATGTGATGGCATTGTTGCCAAGTTTTGAGTAGGAGTAGCCCTTGTGACCATTGATGGTGATTTCGCGGAATTCAGCGTTTTCATTGTCGAGACCAAAACTCATATTTTCTATATGACCCCATTGAGAATATCGTATTGTTTTTCCTTCACGATTTTCGTATGTAAGTTCATAAAGTCTGGCTTCTTCATAAATATTCTCAGCAATTATCTTGAAACCCCAAGGTTTCTTAGGCTTAATGCATTCAAACTTAGCCGGAATGTCAGTACCTTCGGGATAATCA
Organism: Lachnospiraceae bacterium; assembly: GCA_015056725.1. GTDB lineage: Bacteria > Bacillota > Clostridia > Lachnospirales > Lachnospiraceae > 1XD8-76. The sequence goes on from SVFS01000010.1 coordinate 13,025, forward strand.
ACATCAAAAGTAATATCCAGTGTACCTGAGATGTCATTCTGTGTTTCGTTCCAGATAATATCAGGTTTGGTGAGCACTACGGCGCAGGCGACAAGTCCAAGCATCATTACTGCAACAACTGCAATGAGCAGTGCACGGCGTATCCTGTGTCTGCCCACATTTACATATCTGTGACCTGCCATTTTTGCAATTTTTCTTATTCTTACTTTAAATTCCGGTGAAAACTCATAGGTTAATTCCGCCGGATTGATTTCGTCAATCCAGGCGTAGTCAAGTTCCATTGCTTCCCTGAGAGCAGTTTTTAACTCAGGACTGAATGTTAAATCAGTGTTCATTGTAAATACCCCCTGTTTTTTTGTCAAGCAATGCCCGGCCGCGTTGGAGTCGTTTTTTTACCGTTTCGACTGATATGCCAAGTAAATCTGCAATCTCTGGTGTGGTACATTCACAGACACCATACAGGTAAAGTACATCCTTGTAAATTGGTGGTAAGCGACGTATTTGTATGATGATTTCTTTGTGGTTTAAAATTTCAAATGTAGAGTCAGGCGAGTGTCCCACGTAGGTGTCTGTAAATTCAATTACTTTGGCATCTTCATGGCGGGCCTCCTTTTTCTTTATGCGGAAAGAAATGTGTTCGGTTATTACCACCACGAACCTCTTAGTCTGCGGTGAAGCGACTTCGCCTATTTTATGTATGTGGCGGGCAACCCAGATGAAAGCTTCCTGGACGGCCTCCTCAGCGATGTGGTCGTTTTGCAATATATCATTTGCGACATAAAACATCAACCTGTGGTACTTGTCGTAGATCTGGAGAAACTTCAGTTGGTCCTCGTCTGAGTCAATCATGGAGAGATAGAGTGTAATAAGCATGGGAAAGCTCCTTAAAAAATCTTTATATATAATAATAAGACAAGTTACGAAAAAAAGGGGACATTTTTTTAAAAAAGTTTGTCCCCAAACAGAAAGTTTTAGTCTTTTAGTATATGAAGGACAACTTAAAAGAGATATTTTTCTCGAAAATTATAAAAGATTTAATTTTTGGAACTAAGGAGGTGAACACATGAAGAAACTTTTAGCAATCGCGATGATGGTCTGCTTATTATTTACACTGGCAATTATGCCGGCTCAGGCAGCAGAAGTACCAGCACCAGATGCAGAGCTTATGGCACTTTACTATCGTAATGCAGGGGCAACATTATCTATTTCAGCAAGTGGTAATGCGACTTGTACAGGTAAGATTGAGGGGATAGAAGGAACTACAACAAGCTGTTCCATCAGTCTTTATCTCCAGAGATACGAAAATGGAGATTGGGAAGATGTTGCAATGTGGACTGATTCTGCTAATGTAGTGAGTCTGACACTCACAAGACCTCTTGGAGCGGACAGTGGTTACAAGTACCGGACAAAAGCAGTCTGCTATGCGTATTCCGGAAGTCAGATGGAGTATACGACACGTTATAGTTCGGAAGTTTGGTATTAAAGTTCCAGAAGGGGTCTTGGATTGAGGTAAGTATCAAAATTATGGCGTAATAGAGATGCCGGAAAGAAGAGGTGATGATTTATGAAGAGATTTATATCTGTAGGATTGTGCTTGTTATTAATTCTTACATCAACAATGACAGCATTTGCTGATGTTGCAGTGATAGAGACTGAGCCATATGCATTGGTTGAATTAAGCATTTCATCAGATGCAGGAGACATTGAGTTTATTAAAAAGTATCAAAAGGATGCGGACGCTTCATTAAGTAAAAAAGAAAATGTCTTTTTGATGAAAGTTAATTGCATTAAGGAAAAAGGTGAAAGAGTATATCTTACAGCAGATGTTTCTGCAAGTATGTTTGGTAAAACATATGAGTTTGTTCTAAATGAAGAACCTCTGGAAGTCAAAAAACAGAGAACTACTAAAATGGTCAGCGGATGTATAGAGATTCCTGTTGCTGAAGAAGAAATTGTGCTGCTAGATATAACTGCAACAGCAGATTTTGAAAAGACCATTGTAAGTATGACTTTGTATAACCGCATGAATGGCAGCCAGCAAATTATGTTATACGGGGATACCTTTGAAGAACAACAAGAACTATTTCGTAAAGAGGTAGAAAGTGTAAAATATAAGCAGGAATATGCAGAACTTCAAACTATGAATGACGTAAATTTAAACAAAGAAAAAATTAACAGGGCTATAACAGAAACAGTTACACCTGGTTCTGCATATGAACATGTTGCAAATGTTGCAAATTCAGTTTTAGGTGGTCAGAGTAGAAATAAAGAAATGATGGTAATGGGCATTAGTAAGTGTGATCCGCAGAACTTTGGGTCAGGTAATGATGGCTACGAAAAGATTAGAATTTTTTCACGTTCATATAATCTACCCGAAGTGGATAGCAGCATATTATATGCTCGCCCATACAGAATGCAAGTGAATTTTTATGGTGATGATTACAATCTGGTGTCAGTTACTAATGTAAAGCCGTCATCTGTAAATCAGACACTAAGTACTGCATTTTCAATTTTTACATCTGTAGCTGGTTCGGTAGCAACTGGAAAGTTAGGTATAGTTGCTGCAGTAATTAGTGCCATTGATTTGCAATTTGGAGATTCTATAAGTGTATCTGGAGTTGATGCCGAATTTGACATTTCGGTAAACGATTTAAATTGGACAGAAATTGATTTACCATCTGATGTTGCAACCGCAGACGCTCATGAAAATAGTACAAATGGTGTGGTATTTACAGTAGTATATGAACAGGATGGAGGTATGAGAAGTGCAACGATAACGGTTTCTTCGAATATTACTTATCAGGTGTTCCTCTCTTCAAACAGAACTAGCAACATCAAAACCGGTACAGCAACATATACACATACTGTTAACTTGAATTAGTATTTGAGGGTTATTTTAATGAACAGAACCAAAATACTGTGTGTAATAATTTTGATCGTAATCGTTTTTCAGATGACTCATATGAAGAGGGATTATGAAATTATGGTAAATGAATATAACAAATGCGTTAAGAAAGCCAGTACAGCATATGCCGAACTGCGAACGGATATTTGCAATTCATTGTCTGGAGAAAAAAATGATTTGAACAGTTTGCTTAGAAACTATTCAAATTTCATAAGAGCACTTGAAAATTGGGATTCTACATATCGAAAATTAGCTGAGCATGGTTGCCTGCCTAAGGTTATATATGAAAATAATGATCTTACTCGTAGCGATATAAGTGATATGATATTCAATTCATATATGCTTACTGAGCACATGGTAAGCTGGTATATTTCGGAGGATGATTCTCAAGATGTTGCCAAAACACAAATTTACACTACAATTGATGATTTTGGTGAAAAAATTGAAATACTCAATGTAGAGTTGCAACCGTCACTAGTGCACGCATTGAAGTTTTATTTTGGTTAAAACAGACAATGAAAAATCAATTAGACTTTGGTAACTGTCTTTCAAAAAATCTGCTACCCATATTCCGGAAGTCAGATGGAGTATACAACACGTTATAGTTCGGAAGTTTATTATTAGTTTATTGTATTATAAAGAGGGAGGAATTGAAATGAAAAAGATTTTAGCTATTCTATTATCCTTATGTATGATTATCACTTCAACTATTATTGCTACAGCTGAAGAAGTGCCAATGGAAAAAGAAGAAATGACGGCATTAGATGTCATGGTAGCTGCGTACAGGGTTTTATCCTCTGAGAATGCTGGAGAAGATATTTGGAGTACGATAGAAGGTATAAAGAGATATGAACCTTTATATGATTCTAATGGAGATGTGATTGCACATTATATGTCTTTTAATCCGGAAGGTTATATTATCATCAATAATAATGTGAACAATCCTATAGCTTTAGAATTTAATGCTTGTGGTTCATATGATGACGAAATGACAAGCATAAAACAACAGAAAAAGGTTGTAACTTATATGGCAGTCGATAATGAAGACAATAATGAGCAACAGAATGAAATCTTAAAAGACAGACTTGAAACTGTAAATACTTTGGAAAAAGAAATTCATTCAGAGATTAAAAACCAGTTAATGACTGAGAAAGCAGTAACTAAAAAAAGTTCTGATATATTCAGTGCAGAGAAAGTATCATTAGCAACTATAAGATCATCTTATGGCATTTTCGATTCTTCAGATTTGCCAAGTGGTACCTATACTACAGGTAATTTGCCTAACTTTTACAGTGTTGGTACATGGGGAACAACAGGAGAGTTTAGCGGAATAAATGGTGCCGATGATCACTGTGGCGCAACAGGGGCATTTAATGTTGTAAACTATTATAGAACAAGACTTTCATATAATAACTTATTTGTTAATGGAAGTGACAGAGATGCAACTTTTGAGGCTATTCACGAGAATATTGGTAATGGGCCAGTAACATTTTCGCAGATAACAAGTGGATTATCTCCATATGTTAGAGGAACCGGAAAAGGGTTGACTTACATGCCAGCATCATACTATAGTGATATAAAAGAATATATAGATGCAGGTAAAATGTGTCTTGTACTGTTGGTATCTTCTTCATATGATGAAGCCCACTATGTTAACGTAATTGGTTATCGTGAATATTCAGGTGGGGTACAGTACCTGAGAATTGTTGATAACTGGAATAACAACACAAACAAATACATTAACAGCATTAACATTTACAGCGGATATATGATGCATATTGTTTAAAGAAGGGAGATTACAGCCATGAAAAAATCTCTTTATGCGGCACTATGGGTGGCCTTTGTATACATTACGGTGTTCGCATACTGCAAAATGAATCTGTGGGATGTTGAACATTATCGCAGCATAGTATTATGGACTGTTTATTTCGTAGGCTGGATTAACCTTTGTGTTGCATTTGCAAATCCTTTAGCTGGGATCATAAGTGCAACAGCTTATCCGATAGTTGTTTATATTGCTAATTCTAATGCGGAAACAAATTCGGAGGGAAACAGAATATGTCTGTATTCCTGTATAACAATTTTGATTGTGACATCAGTGGTTACGCACAAACTCAAACTATATAAAAGGTAATACTTTACTTAAGCGGGCATTATGATATGTGCCCGCTTTTTGTATTTTAGTAAATATGTATTATATGGGATGGACTCTTGACATTGACCATAATAAAATATTTTTAAATATCGATTTCGAAAGAGGATTATATATGGATCAATTTGTAAAAAAATATAATGAGTATATTGAGAGTGTAGCACCTGAAATACGAGAGGAATTAATTTTTTCTCCACGCGTACAGAAATATCTGCTGATTACGCACTATGATGATGGTAAAGCGGATGTGATGGTAATTGAAAATGCTGAACAACTTGCGACAGAGTTCATGCTTTCAATAGCTTTTCATGTTGGTAACAGCCCTGAGTTTAAGTCACTTTCCAACCATGAACAAAAAGAACTAATGCAACAAGAAATACTTAGACAGAAAGAATTGTTATCGCGGTACTTGACTTCAATTGATAACAAAATAGATTCAGTGTGTACTCATTGAGATAATATTGTTTTATAATAACCAATCAAATTTGATTGATTATTATTCAATCATAAGATTGTTATCACTGTTCAACTTTTTGATTATAATAATCGAAAAGGAGCAGTAAAAAATGGACAAACTTAACGAGCAGGTTGGTGAAAATTTAAAAGCAGCCCGTATCGGCAAGGGGCTTAAGCAGGAACAGCTGGCTGAAATGGCAGGATTGTCAACAAACCATATTTCTAAACTGGAAACAGGCAAAAGCGGACTGCAGCTAAAAACAGTGATTCAATTGTGTGATGCTTTGGATATGTCTATTGACGAGCTCGTGTTTGGCGAGACGGATGAACTATTACGCAATAAGAACACTTTTGACAAGGCTAAAAGACACATGATGGCTCAGCAGTTAAGAGAGATGCTTAAAATTCTCGAAGAAGATTAAAAAATTCAAAAAAATGTGTTACGAAACGGACAATCGGGAGTCTTAGTAGTAGGTAGGAAAGAACCTTGCTTCAGATTGTCCTTTTTTAATGCAATTGTATAATGCAGTGTGATATGGTAGAATGATGCCATGGGAGGGCAGTGTGATGCTATTCAGAGACAAGGGTTACAGCAGTATAGAAGAATTATACGCAGATAATGAAAAACTAATATACACCTTCATCCGCGATCATACGGAGGATGAAACTGCCGTAGGAGAATTGGTGCAGATAATATGGTACAAAATTCTGACTAATTACGACAAATTACCAACGTTCAGCACTAAGAAGACCAAGGACTACATACGGGCAATAGCACATAATGCAGTAGTGGACTACTTCGAGGAAGAGAAGAAACGTTTGGATCTTTTCGATGAAATGGTGTACTTCTTTAAAGAAGAATCAGATGAAACCATAGAAGCAGAACTTGAGGACTTCTGTAACCGTGAACTTGAAGATTACTTACATGAAGCGATGGATATACTCGATGAAAGGGAAAAATACCTTATTAAGCTTCGCTTCTATGATAAAATGACCAGTCCGGCCATGGGAGAGCTTCTGGGAATGTCGGATGGCGTGGTTCGTATGACGATACTGCGGATACTTAAAAAATTGCGAAAAGAAATCGAGACTATGCAAAGGAGGGATGAAGATGGCAGATAAGAGAAACGGTCTGGAACTGCTGGGCGCAGAAATCGACAAGGAAATTCAGGAAGATATCGCAAGACTTGAAAGCATTGATGTAGAAATCCCTCAGGAGCTGCACGAAAAAATGTTGGCACTTGCCAGAGAACTTGACAAGAAACGCATCGCAAATGAAAAGAAAAAGCGGCGCCAGCGCATGATGCAGGCAGCTGCAGTATTTGCAGTAGTGCTGATTGGAGGCAATTTCATCGCTTTGGAAACTTCCGAAGCATACCGCGCACGCTTCATGGCACTTTTCAAAGATGATATAAGTGTGACAATCAGAACCGAAGATGAGTACGACCTGATTGGAGACTGGGAGGACTACTGGTATCCGGCGACACTGCCTGAGACATTTGTGCTGCAGGGGGCAGAGAAAAATGGTGATGAGTCTATTATGCTGTTTGTGGATGAAGTTAATGATGTGGAACTTAGGGTTGAAGAATACCTTATTGGACAGGAAATCGTTATTGACTATGAGTACCTTGAAACTACTGAATTTAACATCAATCAGTACAAGGGATACTACATTGCTGATATGGAAAATGCTTCATACTCGCTTATATGGATGACTGAAAGAAAAACTATAGTTTTAGATGTTCATGGAGATTTTGGAATAGAAGAAGCTAAAGCTGTAGCAGAAAGCATGATTTATATAAGCAAAAAATAAAAAAATTTTAAAAAGTGTGTTACGAAAACCTCTTTTTTCCGTCTTAGTAATAAGAACAGAAAAAGGAGGTTTTATTTATGAGAAGATTGTTAGTTGTCCTGTTAGTTATGGTAATAGCATTTGCATCAATAAGTACCGCATACGGACAAGTACCGGACATGCAAATTACACCATTCTTTGTTTCCGTCAGCCGTTATGTGAATTCCTTTGATATTGATGAAAGTGGAAATGCGGCCTTTACACTTAAAGTGAAACCATTTAACACAGAACAGCTTACCGAAGTGAAAGCAATAGTGAAAATTGTAAATGCAACCACAGGGGTAATTTCGTACAACAGAACATTGAATTTACCGTATAGTGAACTGTACGCACAGTACAAGGTTTCAGATTCATGTATCCTTAATAGGCCAGGGATTTACGAATTCCAGGTAACTTACAAGTGTTATGGTAATGGTGTGCTGTTAGAGACGATTACTGCAAATCCACAGTTGGATTCGTTTTAATAAGTAGAATTATAGAAAAAGAGAGGTGAATTGGCGGTAAGTTTGAAGTATGTGAAAGAAAAGTATTAATTTTTACAAATGATTAATGGAGGAGAAGAAAAATGAGAAAGTGTTTTGTACTTGTAATTTGTTTAATTCTATGCATATCAACAAGCAGTGCAACTTTTGCACAGACTGTCAATAGTGAGGCTTACGGAATAAACTCGGTTGAAGCATTAAAGGAAAGTATCCGTGAAATGAATGAAATTAAGATGACGACTGAGTTTATTAAGAATGTAAACCCTGATGTGTTAAACGAGTTCGCAACAGAAAAAATGTCAAAAGCAATTGATATACTTGAAGATATAGGGTCTGTGCAAATCAGTTATAATGGTAGCGAATCTAAAGAGGTAAGAGAATATGATTTAGGGGATGGATGCTGGTTAGAAATTGAATTAAGTAGTGAAAGAATAAATAATAGGGCAAGTTTAATTGAACCACCGACAGTTACACCATTATATTTCCAAGATCAAAGTGGTCATAATCCTACCGCTTGGAAAACATATGGAGATTATTGTTTTACGGCTCAAGCAACAGTCCTTTATTTAGTGGCTTCAGCAACCGTAAGTCTTAAAAATTATTATAATTTAAGTAGTAATGGAATTAGAATAATTAGAGGTGAATCTGCTGCGAATTCCTCTGGCTTAATGGATGTTGATCCGGGCTCATATGAAATAATAAATCGATATGCGAGAACTCCTGGAACCTCTGAAGTAAGTATGACTTGTCCATTCCAAATTAGTTATGGCTATTTTCCAATTGAATGGTCAAAAACTGCTGCAATGTATTCCACTGTTAGATATGCAGACATTGATACCATCAATGATGAAATACATGTTACAGAGGTTTGGGAGTTTAAAAAGAATATTATCTAAATTGGGGCCCAAAATGGAAACTTATATTCATGTCATTCCTGTAATTTTTAATAGTATCGTTTCTTTTATTATCATATGGTGCATAATACGATATTTTAATAAGAAAAAGAGATTATTTCGTCAGTACTATGAAAATGAACTGACTAATTTGAAGAAGAGAATATCATCTTTGGAAGAAAATGAACCTAGCAAAATCGGCAAAGAGGATAAGTAGACGGAAGTTACGAATTACAAGTGACTTTTAGATGTTATGAAAACGATATACTTTTAGAAACTATTAATGCGATTCCAGCGGTAGATTCATTTTGATAAAAAATGCTGATTATTTTTTGCTAGAACAATAATAAACACGGAACTTGTTATAAAGCAGGTTCCGTGTTTTCATAATTGACAAAAATCCAGTTCTCCATGTATTATGATGGTAAAACTAAAGAGGAATCACATTGAAAGATGAGAGTTCTCTAATTGCTGTTGCGCAGGGGAATACTTGCAGCTGACGGTTGAGGGGTACACAGAAGACGGAAAACTGAATTCCCGTCCAGCCACGGTTTGCGTAAAATAAAACAGATAGTGAAGTAAAGCCATCACTTGTTTACTGAGTGTTCAGGACATAGTGATGGCTTTTTAAATCACTTTTTTATTCCGGCAGTACCGGATTGACCCATACGGTTCTGTTGCCTGTAAAGATAACCATGCCCGGTTTGGAGCCGGCTGGTTTTTTTACGTTTTTGGCGATGACGTAGTCTACGGGTACATTTTCGGATGTGCGGCCTTTGCTGTGGTATGCGGCGATGGCTGCGGCTTCGAAGATTGCAGTTTCGTCTTCCTCAATGTTAACTCCGCCTGTCTGGACGATGACGTGGGAGCCTGGAATGTCCTTGGTGTGGAGTCACAGATCTTTGCTTGCGGCAGTCTTGGTGGTAAGGATGTCGTTTTCCTCAAGCTGAATCTGCTTTTCCTTGATGGCGGTCTTGGATTTGCCGTATTTTTTGAAGTAAAGCTGGGCGTTTTTGGCAGGTGAAGCTTTCACGTCAAGAGGAATGTTTACCATGGTGCCGTCGTAGTAGTTCATCACTTCATAAGAAAATGTAAAAACAATTGACATTTTTAAAGGAAAAAAGACTCATTCGTATCACAAAGCTTGAATATGATACTATTTCGTAGTTGTGTATTTTACATATATATTATTAGAAAACACGATTTTGTGACAAACGATGCATACAATTACCTATTCTATTCAATTCAATTCCATACATGTTTACTGTAAAATATATAATACTAGAACAATGTTTTGCTCTGGTACAGTAATAATTGTATTAGGATCTTGAAAAGGAGAAAAGGATATGAAGAAACCAGATTGGACATATGAGCCCATTCCCAAAGATGTATTCCCGCCGCGAGTGCAAGAAGCACTTGAAGCACTTAGAGAAAAGATGGATGAAATTGAAGGAGAGGAACTTAAAATAGTTATGGAAGGTGCTTATCTGGAAGGTCTCTTGGACGGCTTCCGGGTAATGGATTATATACAGCGGAATTTCTTTTAATAAAAGTATTTTACTGGAAAGAAAGCGTATGATATAATGTAAAAGCACACAAAATAATAAAATCCCAATTATAGGCACCCCAAAAGATTAAATCTTACCTTTTGGGGTGCCTTATTTTGTCGAAAAATGTTATAACATGTTGTTTAACATAAAATTTAACATATTATTTCTTAAACTACAGGCATAAAATATATCTGTGGAGGGAAATTATATGGAACATGAAAAACTGATAGTACGTCCTAAGCGACCTAAAGGTGAAGATGGACATCGTATATTTTCCATTCGGATAAAAGATAATCTGATGGAGCAAATTGAAGACATTTCAAAAGAGACTGGTTATAGCAGAAACGAGCTTATAAATCTTTTTCTTGAATACGCTGTGGCCAATTGTACAATAGAAAAAAATTAAGATAACGCCGCCATGAAAAAGGAACGTGCAAAATCTATAGGCAGCAGAATACAGGCTTTCAGAAGAGAACTGGGAATAAGTCAGGAAGTCTTTGCGGAAAGTTTGGAATTATCCCAAAATCAGATTTCTCGTATAGAGACTGGCGAAAGCATGGTTACTACAAATTTTGTACTTAAATTATATGACATGTATGGTATTGATCCAAGTTATCTGTTGGTCGGTAAAAGTGCAAGGGGCCTTGATTATAAGATGGAAAAATTCGTGTCCTGGTATGAAGGCCTGGATGATGGTATTGTAAGATATAGTGCAGCATGTATTTGTGAAAACATATTTACGTTTGCACATCAACATGTAAATGAAGAATCAAAAGGCAATAACATAGCACTATAATGAACAAAAGTAACATGATACTTATATAGCATTCTTAGACAAGTAAAAAATGAAACGTACCGCGTTGCATAATTAACTTGTAGCGTCGTTTATGGATGTCGAATTTTGTCGTAAGATATACATTATAAAGGAGTGTATAACTTATGCAAGAAATATATACTGATGAATATAAGAAACTAGGGTTAAATATCGCTTATTATAGAAAAGCAAAAGGTATATCACAGCTTAAACTAGCTGAAAAGATAAATATTAGCAGAACTCATATGTCGAGAATTGAGACCAATGGTTGTGCAGTATCTCTGGATGTTGTTTTTGCTATAGCGAAGGAACTGAATGTTCCTGTTTACAAGTTATTTGAATTCAGATAATGTGCAGCGATAATTGATATCAGGCGGGGGATTATTCCCTCGCTTTAATTATACACATATACACGGCAAAGGACAAAGCTTTAATGAAAGAAAAGATATATTACATAACAGACCCTCTAATCATTGAAAGAGTTAATGAAATCACAGAACGCTATTACAAACCACTTTATAACATGGCTGAATTTTATCTTGAAGATGAGCAGGCAGCAGCAGATTGTGTGAGAGATGTGATCAATAATGTGGCCGTTCGGGATAATATCGATGGAGAAATTGGTGACAGAAAATTCAATGCATACATTTACAGAGCCAATATAAATGCAATAATTAACATCCTGAAGAAAAGTAATCGTGAAATTCCAATTGGTCTGGTAGATGATCCGGTGCTGAACAGCCGTCTTCATTATGATGAATATGACATAATGAAAGGTAAATACGGTTTCGGCGAGGAATTTGACAAGTACATCGAAAAGTTAAAACCGATAGATCGCAGAATACTGATGATGCATTTTGGTGAAGACAAGATTTACGAAACGATTGCGGAGGAACTTGGTATGAAAACGGCCGCCGTATCTAAGCGTGTACAGAGAGCAATTAAGAAACTGAAAAAGATGATTCCTGATAAGGAGGCTTGGAAGAAAAATGACTAGTAATACGGAAAAAGATAAAATTGCTGAAGAAGCATTACGTGATTATATAACAATTGTAGAAAAGGCCGAGTCAGATGAGCTTATGCGCTTCATGGATGACAATTACAAGCCTATGGAAAAGAAGGCTGCAGCTGAACGGAAATATGTTGATGTGGATAAAATGTCCGGGTCCGGCAGCGGTATGAGCAAAGTTTTACGCTATGCAGCAGTTCTTGTTCTGGCTGTAACGGTTATCAGCATCGTAGTTCCTGTGCAGGAAGTCAGTGCATGGGTAGTGTGGAAGTTTGATGCTATATTTGGGGAGGAAGATGATCATACGGTAATTAATCCTGTAGATGAGAATGATTATATAAAATATTATTTAACGGAAGTACCAAAGGGATATGAAGTGCATAACACAATTACAAATGAAAATCAAACTTTAATTGAATATACAAACTCTAACGGAAATTATATTGTTTTTACTCAAGTAAAATATGATATGTTTAAAGCAAATACAGACAATGAGCATAGAGAACAGAAACATGAAATAATAAATGACTTTGAAACATTAGTTAGTATTGGGAAAGATGACTGCTATTTTGAAATAATTGCTGATAATGTAGTAATAACGGTTCAAACTAATGCAGATTATGAAATAGGTAAGGAATTTATAAAATCATTAAAAGAATTATAGTATCGCTTTTAGAAAAGTGTCTTCTTTTTTGAATATAAATTGTATTATTAACAGAAAAGGAAAAGGAGGACTCTTTCTATGAGAAGAAAATTATTAATGATGGTAGTTATTTGCCTTATTGTAATTACGAGTATGGGTAGTGCTACAGCAAGCACAATAGAACCTAGGTATAACGAGATTACTTCCGTTAATACAACAATTTCTGCAGATAATGGATCTATTTTGTTTGATGTATTGCTTTATGTGCCTAGTACTACCACACTGGATTCTGCCTGGATTGATATAGAAGTACGTAATCTTGCAGGTACTGTTGTAGGGACTTTTACAGGTAAGAAGATGACAAAAGGCTCATTATATTTCTACTATGAAAATACGTGTGATATTTCAACTAGCGGAACATATTTCTTTTCTTATGAGATACGCTGTTACAAGAATGCAATCTTGGTAGATAATCCAACTGGAACATCAGAAGTAGTTTCATACACAGCATAACCACCAAAATCTTGGGCGGCCGAAAGGCCGTCTATTTTTTTGCAAAGAAATTTCAAAAAGTGTCCATTTTTTGCCTGATAGCTTGTCTTATATATACAAAGGATAAAGGGGTTGCGGAAATATAATGCGCTTTCAGGCGAGAAAGGACAAAAAAATGACAAGAAGTATGTTAAAACGCATTATTGCGCTCACAGTGATTATGTGCATGATGATTACATCACTTCCGGCTATGGGTTATGCGTCGATTCGAACTATTGACATTGAGCCGATAACAGAAGAAACCAATAATGGTCCGGCACCAAATGCACAGGTACTGATTGAGGGCATGGAAGAACCGAAATCGTTTAGTGAAGTAACTGAAGAAGACATTATACTTGAAGAGTCAAACGAGTCTATGACGACATATGACTTGGGCGGCGGAAGAAAAGTAACGGCTTTTTATAGTTATGATGTGCGTTATACTGACGAAAACGGTAACTATGTAAACATTGATCCTGAATTTGTTGAGATTTCGGACAAGGTTACTACAGACCAAGGTGAAAAATTAACGGGATACAAGTATGAAAATAAGAAAGGGAAAAACAAAACATACATTCCTGAAGAAATTTCAGAAAGTACCCCTATCATTATGGAGAGGGAAGAATACTCAATTACCATGACACCGACAGGTTACTTGAACAGTATTCTTGCTAAATCTAATGGAAAAGGTAAGCTGAAAGACGATATAGTTCGTACAGCAGATCATAAAAACAAGAACAAAAAGGTTAAAACTGTTTTCGGGAATGAAACAAGTGAAGCTTTCCTTGAATATGTTTCAACCAATGAAGGTTTAAAGGAAAATATTGTTCTTAACGAGATTCCTAAGAAAACTGAGTTCACCTTCAAATTAAAGCTCAAAGGACTGTCTTATCGCATGAATGAAGCAAATGGGGGAATTACATTCTATGATGAGACTACTGGTAAGGACATAGCTTTTATTGAACCTCCATTTATGAATGATGCTACAGGGGAAGCATATAGTGAAAATCTTTATTACACAATGGAGCGTAAGGGGAATTCTGATAACTACACTTTAACGCTGACAGTGGATGAAGAATATCTTAATGCAGCAGAAAGAGTTTATCCTGTAACTATTGACCCTACGTTTTATTGGAATACTAGCTCTACATTCCTGGAAGCATACGTTAATAGCGGAAGCCCAGATAAAAATTATTATGGCACAAGCTACCAAGTAATGCCATCAGGAAGAGCATCAAGCGGTAATAAATACAGAACATATATCCAGTTCCCTAATTTGAGAAACCAGATTCTTGGAAAGGATATCATCAGCGCAGCACTTGAGTTATATGAAAATGGCGATGGTGGTTCAGGACACTCCGTACGTGTTTTTGATATTGATACAAGTTGGTATCCTTCAACTGTAACATGGAATACAGTTCCTACTTATTCCACTCCTTCGCTTGACTCATTCACGAGTACAGGTACTGCAGGTACTGAACAGTATTTTGATGTGACCAGCTGGGCGCAGACAATTGCAGATGGTGGCGACGATGAATATGGTCTTGTCGTAAGGAACTACACAGAATCTAGTACAAGTTATGTTGAATTTTATGGCAGCAGATCATCATCTACAGCATACAGACCAGTATTTTTAGTAGATTATTCATCAGATACACCAGAAATGCCATCGGTATATATTGCAAATGATACAGTGGTTATAGAAGGAATAGAAACTGTTTCCGGTACCAATCCGGTTATTGTTGGTTGGGCTGATATGGTTGCATATAACGTGCAGGAAGTTCAGTACAGAATTGAAACCAGGGATGCAAACTGGAATGTGGTAAACAGTAGCTTTGTGCCATATACAACTCTTGTAACTTCTACGAATGCAGGTGTTTCATTAGGCGCATCAGGGACTGCATTAATACCTGGAAGTGCAAGCTTTCCGGATGGTAATTATGCTATCTATGTCAGGGGTGTAGGCAGCGGTGGAGGCACAAGTACTGCATATGGTATAAGGTTTACAATTGATAGAACTGCACCTACTGCAACAGTAGCTGATGTAGAACCTAATGCTTATTATGCAAGTGCATACTGGAGTGTCGATGCAGCAGATTTTATGGGAGTAGATTTATACCTCAATGGTGCAATTCAGGGCACATATTTTGCAGCAGAAGGTCAGGTAATTATTCCGTATGACAATTTAATAGATGGCCAGACATATTCAGTTTATATTGATGTGTTTGATAAAGCACAAAATGTGACACGATATACGAAATACTTTACTGTACCAATTTATGACCCATATCTTCCAATTATCGGAAATCTTTCATTGGTTCATTCTGATAATACTACAATCAATGAGTCAACATGGTATAACAAGACATCAGGAACATTTACTTTAAACTATTCGGGTGTGACTGATATAGGCGCAGCGGGGGTTTATACCGGAAGTTTAACTTGCAATGTTTATGCAAAAGAACTTACAGGGACACCTATTTACACTACTTCAACCACATCACCAACATATTCTTCAGGCGGATACGCAGGTTCATTCAGCATTCCTGCATCAACATTTAATGAATCATGTTTGTATTTTATTGAAGTAGAAGTATGCGACTATGAAGATAATAAGAATTATGATTATTTAGTATATAGACAAGATAAAGATGCACCAACAGGAAGCATTTCTATTATAGACCCTTTCACAGAAATTCCAACAGATAATTTGGAAGGTGTAATGCCAATAAAAATCTCTGCGGCGGACAACGATCAGAGTGGTGTAAAACGTGCAGACTTAACAATAAGAAATGTTGCCACTCAAGAAGATTCCGCAGTTGAATCCAATTTTACAGCTTCTTTAAGCAAAACATTTAATTCTACTACTTATGCAAATGGAGAATATGATTTAATTCTCACCGTAACAGATAATGTGGGACTTTCTACAACTGTTACGAAGCGAGTAACAATTGATAACAGACTGGCAGCTCCACGTGCGTTTAGTGACAAAACCAATACAAATGTTGCAACAATCAGATGGGAATACAGTGAAGCCTTGGATAAACTTAACAAGATCCAGTATTCAACTGATAATGGTATGAGTTGGACCGATGTGGCAATAGGTGACAGTAAATTAAGCGGTTTATTTACAGTAACTTTACCGGGAACAGAATCAGGCACATATCCTGTACTCGTCAGAGGTGCTGAGCTTTCAGGAGAAACAGTTATTGGCGGTAAAGAAAGAACCGTAAATTGCATAATCGATAAAACTGCTCCAACAGTAAGTATTACAAGCCTGGAAAACGGAATTCTGACTGGTACAATTACTGACAGCAATCTTGATGAATGGCAGGTATTTGTAAAAGTTAAAGATGCAGAAGATACAACATATGCTGTTGTAGCACAGGGCCAAGATGCTGTAACCGATGGAAGAATAGGTATTGTTGATCTTTCAGCAGCAACGTATCCTTCTGACACATGGTATACTGTTAAAATTTCAGCAACAGATACTTTAGGCAACACAGGATATACTACATATGATATTCTGAAGGACGCAACATACAGTAGTGCAACTCTTGTAGAACCGACAATCAGAATTCAGCGTGGCTATAATCAGGAATACGATAGCAATACGCTTCTTATTGGAACAGAAACTACAAGTATTGCTTTGAATGGTACACCTGCAGGAACTGTTCAGTGGTTTGTGAACAATGCTTTAGTTTCAACAGAAGCAGCGTACACAGATACTTTTTCAACAAAGTACATTCAGGATGTGGCAAACAAAATTACAGCAGTTATCACGGCAGCAGATGGCACAAAGAGTTATACTTCTAATCTGATAATGGATGCTGCAGATTACACAGTTGACTGGACCAACGCAACTACAGTTGAAGGTGAAAATAGTAAGGAATATACCGTAACCTTTAGTCAGGATGTCTTAAGCTTTGTATTTAATGCACCTGCTGAAAGTTCCGAAGGAAATGCTGTAACTTATATGGCCAAGGTGGGAACAGGCACATATCAGACAGTTACACCGGGAACCAGCATTGATATTAGTACACTGGCAACTGACACCTTGACTGCAAACAATCTGATAGTTAAAGCAACTGTAGCAACAGAAACAGAGTGGGAAACCCTCACAGCAGCAACAGTTTCGACTGACATTCTTGATGAAGAATACTTCAAGATGTCAACTGTAGAAGATTTTGTTCCAAAGAACATGTCTGCAGAAGAAGGTCTTAACTACAAGACATATATCAAATGGCAGATAGACAGTACTCAGGAACTTCCTGCAGATGTTTATTATCAGATTTATAGAGGAACAGAAGCTGGTTTCACACCAGACCTGACAACTCTGGCAGGTGATAACATCAAAGCTAAATACTGGTCTGAAATGAATGTAAACTACCAGGATACGTTCTATTACAAGGTTCGAGCTGTAAAGAAAAATTCTGCCGGTGAAGTTATCGCAGCCAGCACATTCTCCAATGAAATGCAGGGAACTGTTGTAAGTTATAATGAGTATGTAAAGAGACTGGGCAGTAAGGAATACTGGGCATACGCAGATCTTGATATGCCAAGTGGTACCGCAAGAGTAGAAAAGAGTGAAGGTAACCTGGTATTTACTCAAGTGGACGGGTTAATCACAAATCAGTTACTTAATATAGAATTTAATCGTACATACAACAGTAAAGCAACCAGCAAGACAGCTTTTGGTTATGGTTGGACACACAGCTATGACTTAGAACTGCTTAGCTTATATGAAACCGATGAACTGGAAAAAGGTAAGATAATATTCAAGGATGCAACCGGCACTTTATATTTCTTTGAAAAAGGTGATGATGGTAAATATATTTCATCTTTAGGCAAATATATCACTCTTGAAAAGATTGATGCTAAAGAAACAGTCACACTTCCGGCTGCAACTGGAAATATTTCTGTTGAAGTAAACAGTGCATACACATTAAAGACTAAAGCTAAAGAAGAACTTAGATTCAACAGTGGTGGTCAGCTCGTATATGTGAAGGATGGAAATGGAAACTTCATACTTATGGAATATGATGATGTATATGGCATTCTTAATAAAATTACAACAGGCCAGAATGCATCAATCACATTCACATACGATATCACAGCAACAGGTGATCCGCTGCTTGTAAACGAGGCAACATTCCCAGACGGACAGAAAGTTAAATATACATATAACTCTGCAGGACGTCTGATTACTGCTACTGATATGGGCACATCCTCAGATACAGCTGATGATATTGCGTATGAATACACCTATACAGGTGATAAGGTAACAACCCTTAATGATGGTAACGGTAACGAATACAATATTGCTTATGATGAATATAACAGAGTAGTATCAGTAGATTATCCTGCGACTACAGATAGTAATGGTACTACTTATGTTGAAGGTGTTCAGTTTGTATATGATGCATCAGTGAACAACACAACCACTACATCTTATAAAACTCTTAAATCTGGAGATGCTGCGGCAGTACAGATTTCAAGCGAAACTGATTACTTCGATTCAACATTCGGCAATCGTATTAAGCATATTGACGCAGAGGGTTTCTCTTCGGAATATGCCTATAAGAATAATTTACTTGAAGAAAGCAAGTTTGATATAGAAGCTGGCGAAATTGTTGATGGTGTAATACAGTCTGTAACTACGCAGAAGTCAGAAAAGACTGAATACAACAGCAACGAAGATATTGAAAAGCTTAAAAATACAGAAGGATCATATACTGAATACATCTTCCTTACAGAAACCGGCAAAACACATCTGCCGTCAAAGATGACAGAAAAGGATGCTGCAGGCAATATAATTGCAGAAGAAGAGTATATATATGACTCCCATGAAAATGTTATTAAGCTTACAGACACAGTAAATGACTATATTGTTGAAACAACATACAACTATGTTGGAACAGCAAAAGGTGAAATTGCAACCGAAAAAGAATATATTGTTGATGGCTCTTCAAACAGACTTCAGCGAGATATGTCTTGTACATATACTTTTGATACTGTTGGTAATAAGGTAAAGACCCAGGTAGAAAAAGTTTATGCTGCAAATTCTGTTGAAGCATATCGTGTAACAACTGTAACAACTTATGACCAATCCGGAAGAATTCTCACAGAAGTATATACTTATCAGGAATCCGACGGAAGTAAGAGTCAGAAAACAGTTACAAATTCATATGATGTATTTGGTCGCGTGGTAGCAACTACTACTTCTGAATGTGAACTGACATCAAGTGGTACAGAAGATGCGGCTACCAAGATTACATTTACAGCAACATATGAATATGACAAGAATGACAATCTGACAAGACAGCAGGACAACGATGGAACAGTTCATACTTATGAGTATGATGAGTCCAATAACCTGGTTAAAGAAACTCTGACAAAGGGAACCCTGTCTAAAGTCTGGACAATTGAATATGCCTATGAAGATGTTACAGTTCATACTGGAATCGGTTCTGCCAGAAGCTATACAAATGCATATGTAACGACTGAAATCCTTCAGGAAGGCACAGAAACTTATGAGCTGTCAAAGAAATATCAGGATAATCTCGGAAGAGTTATCAGAGAAGTTGCACAAGGTATTCAGGTAGATTATCAGTACAATGCACAGGGTCAGATAACCAGCCAGTATAAAGTTGGTATCGGATCTGACGGAACAGAAGCATCAGGCACAGTGACACACACAATGTACATCTTCGATGCAAATGGCAATCAGACCGGAGTAATTGTAAACCCTGTATATAACGCAGAATCAGGCACGTTTACAGTGGGTGATGATACTATTGTAAATACTTACACATATGACAACCGTGGAAATATGCTGTCTCATACAGACGGTGTGGGTAATACAACAAGATATGAATACAATGTAAATGATGAAATCATTGCAGTTACTCTCCCTGACTCTCATAAGACAACATACGCCTACGATGTATATGACTCAGCAGATAATACCACCAAGACTGTAACTACATATGCAAACGCAGGAGTTACCGAAACAAAATACAATGTAACAGGTGAAATCACCAGCATTACTGATAAAGGTGACCCAACTAAGGGTCTTACACCAATTGTCAAGACCTATGAATATGATGCAAAAGATAATTTAATCAAGGAAACATATTCAAAGGGTAACTATAAGACATATGAGTACGATGCAAGAGAAAGACTGACAGCGGTAAATTACTACGAAACTGCAACAGGTGCTATCTCTGAAAGAACAGAGTACACATATAAGACTGGTACTGACCTTAAGGAATCCATGAGTGATTATAAGTATGTAAATGGTACTAAGACACTGTACCGTTACAGCAAATACACTTATGACCAGTTCAACCGCCTTGCAGGACAGGCTGAAGTAAATGCATCCGGAACGATGCCTACTGATGCAGAAGTAACTGCTGCAATGATTACTTATGAATATGATATTAACGACAATATCGTAAAAGTAACTTATCCGGCTGCAGGTACAGAAACAATCGGCTCACTAACTTATGTGTACGATGCAAACCAGCGTCTGACACGTGTTGATCGTACAGTATCCGGTACAACTACAACATTAAAGTCATATACATATCTTGCGGATGGCAAGCTCAGTACAGCTACCGAAGGAAACATTACAGAAGCTTATACTTATGACCAGTTCGACAGACCAACAAGCAAGACTTACTCTGTAAACGGAACCGAAAAAGAAAAGCATACTTATGTGTATGACAAGAATAACCGTGTTGTAACAGAAACTCAGGTTAATAACTGGCCAACATCCAGCGGCGCAACTGTAAATGAAAGTATCACATACGAGTATGACCTGGCATCACAGCTCATCAAGTCAGTTAAGACTAACCTGAATGACAATTCAGTAGAAACAACTGAATATGGTTATGATGCTGTTGGTAACAGAACTGCAGAAAAAATTGGTAACACCCTGACTGAGTATGACTATGATACTCTCAACAGACTAAATAAAACTGCTGAGAGCGTTTCTGGAATAAGAGGAGCAGAGGTTAATTATGAGTACGATGCAAACGGCAGTCTCATCGAAGTAACTGCAGGAACAACAGTTACAACATATGCCTACGATGCATCCAATCAAATGAAACAGGCAACCAAGACTGTTAACGGAGCTACACAGTTTACTCAGCTTAACGAGTATAATGGTGAAGGTCAGCGTATCAGAAAAACTGAAGATACTGACGTAACTAACTACTTCTACGAAGGTTCAAGCCTGCTCTATACTACAGACGGTAGCAATGCGCTTAAAGGATTCATTATCTACGATGGTAATGGTGACCTTTTAAGACAGATTCAGAGTGGCAATGCAAATTACACTTATACAACTGATATCCAGGGCAGTATTGTAAACCTTGTGGACAGCAGTGCAAATTCTGTGGTATCATATACCTACACAGACTTTGGTGAAACTGTAGAGAAATCTGACTCGGATGTTTACAATGAGCTGAGATACACAGGCGGAGTTTATGACGAAGCAACAGGGCTGTATTATCTGAATGCGAGATTCTATGACCCTGAAATCGGTAGATTCCTCAATCCTGACAGTTACAGAGGAGAGCCAGTTGACCCTCAGACACTGCATCTGTACGCATACTGTGCAAATGACCCTATTAACCATGTAGACCCAACCGGTCATGTAATAGGAACTGTACTGGATGTAATCAGTGTTGCGGATAGCACAAGAACGTTTGTAAGAGATCCATCGCTTCTTAACGGTGCTATGCTGGCATATGATGTGGTTGCAGCAGTTATACCTGGTGTACCCGCATCCGGAGTGGTAAAAGCTGCGACTAAGACTGCTAAAACAGCAATGAAAGCAGTAGATGCTGCTGATGATGTTGTAGATACGTTTAAAGCTGCAAAGAAAAATGTCAAGGCTGGCAAAAAAGTTTTTAATAAAATCAAATCATCAAAGGTTAAGAAGGCTGTAGCGAACAAGAATACTAAAGGGTCTAATATTAACGCAGCAGTAAAAGATTCTCAAAAGAAAGCTACAACAACAGCGGTTCATGGAAATAGTAAGAAAAGTACTAAAGTACAGCATGGTTATGAAATATACAATGTTGAAACTAATGATGTAGTAAAGACAGGTATTAGTGGACAACCTCTTAATAAAAATGGTACATCACCAAGAGCGAACAGTCAGGTCAATAAATTAAACAAAGCTGTAGGCACAAATCTGTTTGGTGCTAGGGTAGTAGTATCTGACCTACCGAGCCGACAAGCTGCTTTAAATTGGGAAAGATTGAATACTCAACGACTGTTTGATGCAGGACATTCATTAAGTATTCATAAATTACCAAAACCGAATGGGAGGAAGCGATGATATTACGAAATATAGAATTTGATTTAAAATATCAAAAAAATCATCAATATATTGAAATGGTTCAGCAAGAACAAGGCCTTTCATATGATGAAGCTATCAAACTTGACTACGAAAATCATTGGAAAGAAAAACGACATCTATTCAAAAAAATGACTAGGTGCATGACATCAATGATTGAACAGAATATGGGCAAAATTCAAACTAAAGATTGCTGGAAGCTAATTTTTAGTTGTGAAAATAGGCCGGAAAAATCATCTGTTATTAATCTTCTTGGTGCTTATGAAATTCCATTTATGTTTGATGATGAGATGTTTATGGCAGCTACTAATTATGAAAGGAAAAAGCTGATTATTGATGCTATTTTATGTTGGGTGCAAAATCCACCTAATGAACTGGATTTCGACTTATCGTCTATAGGTGATGCTTGTAAAAAAATCATTCAAAAAAACTATGAATATAGTTTTATATGGGGAAAAAGTATTAAAAAAAAACATAGAGAGGTGCAAATTGAAATTATACATGACGTTGAACATGCGAAACTCTTTATGATTCTTTTAGAAAATAATAAAATTTTATTTAAAAAGTTTATTGTTGAAACTGAACCTCATGAAATAGTGTACAATAATTATTTAGGAACATTGGAATGGACAGGAGACAGTTCCGTTGCACTAGTAACGACAGATGGCAAGAGAATTCAGATTGACTATTCTAAAGAACTATTGTTAGCAAATAGAATTAAGTAGATGAAAAAGTGAAATTAAGGCGCTGCCGTACAGTTGAGTAAATATTTGACTGGAGCGACAACGCCTTTTTTCTGTTAGTAGAAACTTATGGAGTAACCTGGATTACTCAGATTAATGAGTACAATGGCGAAGGTCAGCGTATCAGAAAAACTGAAGATACTGACGTAACTAACTACTTCTACGAAGGTTCAAGCCTGCTCTATACTACAGACGGTAGCAATGCGCTTAAAGGATTCATTATCTACGATGGTAATGGTGACTTTTTAAAACAAATTCAGAGTGGCAATGTAAATTACACTTATACAACTGATATCCAGGGCAGTATTGTAAACCTTGTGGACAGCAGTGCAAATTCTGTGGTATCATATACTTATAAAGACTTTGGTGAAACTGTAGAGAAATCTGACTCAGATGTTTACAATGAGCTGAGATACACAGGCGGAGTTTATGACGAAGCAACAGGACTGTATTATCTGAATGCAAGATTCTATGACCCTGAAATCGGAAGATTCCTCAATCCTGACAGTTACAGAGGAGAGCCAGCTGACCCTCAGACATTGCATCTGTACGCATACTGTGCAAATGACCCTATTAACCATGTAGACCCAACCGGTCATGTAATAGGAACTGTACTGGATGTAATCAGTGTAATCGACAGTACAAGGACATTTGTGCTAGAGTTTTATAAAACAAGTTTAATTCATCTAATTTGTAGAATATAAGCAGAGGCAGTAAAATGATTATTTCTGTTGCAGGTAATATTGCTAGTGGTAAAACAACCTTAGCAAAAAATATAAGTAGGCTGTACAATTTCAGCTATGTTCCGGCCAAAAGAACAGAGCTCACTTTTTTAAACGATTTTTTTGACAATATTCCGGATAACTTTTTTTCAACGCAAACAGCATTCCTCATAAATAAAGTTTATGAGATTGACAGTGAAAAAAGAAACACGAATCTTGTAATAGACAGAAGTTTATATGAAGACATTCACGTTTTTGCACAATTATGGATGGACGAATATAATATTCATCCACACGAAAAAGATCTTTATAAAAGCTTAGCCAATTATCTAAGTAAAACTGTTCCTCAGCCTGATATATACATTTATTGTAGTTGTAAAAGTAATACACTGAAGGAAAGATTTTCTTCTAGAAAAAAACGTGAATTCGAAAAAAAATATCCTCCAAATTATATTGATAAATTATATGAAAGGTATAGCCACATTAAATTCCCTGACCATGCAGTAATCGTAGAGATTAATACAGATATGTTAGATGTAAGAAATGAAAAGACAGTTAATGAGATTATGTCTATGATTTTTGATACTTTAACTAAAGAAACACCTGAACAACTTTCACTATTTTCTGATACTTCAGAACGCAAAGAAACTAAAAGTGTTATAAATCCGTATATAAAAATAACTCTTCCTGCCAATGAAATATCTTGGTCTAAAGATGCATTTAAACCTAAGAAAAAGACAATTTATCTCGCAGCACCATTTACCGAGTTCGCTACAGAAAAAGTTTTTAATGAAAACTCCTTACAATTTTCTGTCGAAATTGATGAAAAAAAAGATTATGATATTCTACCACGAAAATACCAACGAACATTAACAAAACTACAAAAGTTGTTGACTTTTAATCAAGAAGTAGATGTCATATTACCTCATAAAGATGAGAATAATTGGGGAAAAACGTATATATCAAGCACACAAGTCGTAGAAGCTATGTTATCCAATCTGTTGAAAAGCGATTTAATTGTTGCTATAGTCTCGAACAGTGTTGGAGTGCATATGGAACTTGCAATGATGGCCATTCAAAATAAACCAATGGTTTTAATAATCATTGACGAACTGACTAAAGGATTTTATGCAGAGGGCTTTCAAAATAAAGAAAACGTGTTACTTTTACATGCACCTAAAATTGATGACGTGTACACACTTTTAAATAGCAGTTCAACTTTAACCTTTATAAGGAGAAACTTAAATGAAGAAAAAAATGAAGAATAACAGCAATAAAACAAAAAATAAAAAAAAAATTAAAAAATGGATAGAAAAAAATTATGATCACATTTCAAACATTATATCCGCGATCGTATCTGTATTGCTCTCGTTATTAGCTAGCTATATATATTCCTTAATATCCAATGAAGATACCTCTGGTAGCAATACATATATTTTACTAACTTTGATAGGAATTGTTTTTTTGATAATCATTATGGTATCCAAACTATCTAAGAGAATCAAAGAGTATGTGTTTGCAGACTCAAAACATAATATTTATATTCGTAAAGCTTATTTTGCAATTCAGAGTTTAACACTAGAGAGTCAATGTTATCTGTCAGAGAATGAAGCTGTAGACTTTTCTGCTTGGTATCTCAATAATATACAATTAACTGTAAATAAGTGCTACGACTTTATGTGTTCTTCTTTTGGCGAAAGTGAGACCCTTATTGAGGAAATAAAGTTTGAAGTTACTTATATGACAGAATCATATAAAGATTCAGAAATCACAATTCCTTGTTCTTGTAATAAAGAAAGACGTGAACCCACTTCTATGCTCATAAGAGATAAAAACAAAAAAATTTATGGAGATACTGTAACAGCAGAAATATATAAGGAATATGATACTCATTGTAAACCAGCTATGAAGATCATTGAAAATACTTCTTCTCCAATAAATGGCGAGAAACCATACCATTTTCTATACGAAAATCAAAGCCAACGAATAAAATCTTCTATTGTTTTGCCAGTATTATCTCATAAAAGTAAACTTTTAGGGACTTTAGTCGTCCATTGTAACACACCGGATTTCTTTAAAAAGGAAGATGAAAATTTCTGGTATGAAATCCTTCAAATTTTTGCGTGCGAAATAGGGAAAAATAAATTACTTTTAGATAATACCATTGATATTGCAAATCCTCCCTTTTAAATCATTTGAAATATTTTAATGAAACCAGATTGATAGTTAAATCTGATCTGCAGCTTCACTAAGATGGATAAAACTGAAAAAATAACCTAATAGGTGATTTGGAGGACCTGTTTTATGAAAACATTTACAACCAACCAATTTTCACACGATACGCTATCCAAGGAAACCTTAATAGAGCATTTTAGAACATGGGCAAACTTTCAAAAACAGATTGATTTAGAGATTAAAAGTGCCTGTCTAGAATCAGATTGTAGATATCTTACCAAACTGATTGAACTGTATTGCGGTTATCAGTATCGTCAAATCAATGCTTATTTACGTCGCAATGAGGATTTAGATCACTTTGAATTTAGAGAAAAAGCACACCTGCTTACTTTGATTGTCTACAATGCTCCAAGACTACACCAAGATTTTGTTGTATATCGAAGTGTATGCCCAGAATTTATTCAAGAACTATGCTCAAGCGGGACTGCTTTTGAAAAAGGATTTATGAGCACTACTTGTGATTTCCAATATGCACTAAACTACAAAGATGAAGATTCTATACTTAAAATCCACGTTCCTCCGGAAACCCCTTGTATATATACCGATATCATTAAAGAACGTGAAGAATCCGAGTTACTTTTCCCACCTAACGCAGGGCTAAAACTAATTTCTCAAGCTTACAAAGCCCCTAACGCAAAGAAGATGATATACGAATGTACTATGTTTTATTTCTAACCAAAGATAACATTAGCATTATATCCTTAGTTTTAAGTGATAACAAGGTAAAACGAATGTTACTTAGTAAACTGTGCAATAATAAATAGAAATATTGATTGCCGTTTACCCGAATACGCTTTTGCCCTAATATTGTGGAATCATATAATTACACCTCGACCATAAAAATGTGTACTATGTGACCTTGATAGTAATATTTTTATGGTCTTTTTTATTTTTTTGACCTCACATACACCAGCATATTTGTCCTTAACATGAGAACTTTTTCTTGTGTGAGGACGGATTATGCCTGGAAGAAGACGTATCTGGCAGCCTTATATAGCTAAATATCCGTAATTTCGTTGTTTTTATGAACGGTTATTACCCCATAAAACAACGAAAGAGATACGGATATGACAACGAAAATTAAATATAAGTTCATCAACGGTGAGATCTTGGAGGTTGAGGTGGATGATATCATCGCTGCCTTTATCTTTAAAGATCGGACCAGGGAAGCCAGTGCAAACCGAAAAGAACGGCGGTACAATTTTTCATTGGAAGCAGCTTTGTACGAAGATGAGAAGTTTTATGCCGCACCTGAAGGTAATCCGGATCAGCGCATGATTCAATTTGAGCAGTATGAAGAGATTCTGAAATTCATCGAAACCTTGACTGAAGTTCAGAAACGCAGACTTTTCATGCGCCTGGCGGGCATGTCCTATCGTGAAATCGCCCGAAAAGAACGTGTGGCTGTACGCAGTGTAGCAGACTCAATTGACTATGTACGTGCAAAGTTTCAGTCGTTGTACGTGCAAAGTTTCAGTCGTTTTTTGAAGAACTATAATTAATATGACATCCTGTGGAATAGTGAAAATTGTTTCGCAGGGTGTTTTTTCGTTTTTTATTGAACTTTTTGAAAAAGTGTCTCTTTTCATAGATGCAAATTGTAATAAACATATAAGACAATTTCAAAAGATTAAGAAGGAGCGTTTGCAATGTTCAAATTTTTAGTTGGAGGTAAGAAAATGACGAAAGATAAAGTGGAATTCAAGATTAAGCCAGCGGACAGCAAATTTTTAACTGGAAGAGTACATAAGGAACCATTGGAACCTGAGCCACGTCGTGAGGCCTTTCCGCATGACCGTGACAGGATAATTCATTCACGTGCTTTCCGCAGGCTGATGCATAAAACACAGGTTTTCAATGCTAATAAAGGTGACCATTACCGGAATCGTCTGACACACACCTTGGAAGTAATGCAGATAGGCAGATCTATTGGCAGGCTGCTTGGACTTGACGAGGACTTAATTGAAGCAATTGCATTGGGGCATGATTTGGGACACACTCCATTTGGACATGTTGGCGAGCGTACTTTGTGTGAAATACTGAATAAAGGTATGGATGATATGGAAGGAACCGGTGAAGATTTTAAGCATAATTTCCAGTCACTGCGTGTTGTAGATTTTATTGAACAAAGATGTGATGACTACAAGGGGATTAATCTTACGCTTGCAGTAAGAGAGGGTATTCTTAAGCATACGAAATTGACATGTAAAGTAAATGGCGAGGAGCACCCTGTTTATTACCATGTGGATGATTTGACAACAGATGACTTGCGGCTGGATTTACCACACTCATTTACTTTGGAAGGTCAGGTTGTAGCTATGGCAGATGAAATTGCACAGATTACACATGACATTGAGGATGGTATCAGAGGTGAAATTATAGACCATAAGAAATTTATGGATTGTAAACTTGTAGAAAAGTACATGGATGACCGTGGCCTTGAAAAAGATGAAGTAAAGACTTATAATCAAAAAAACCAGATTATAAAAGGATTGATTGGCTACCTGATTGCAGATGTATATAGGGCATCTAATGAAGCGATTAAAAAGTATTTTAACCATCATGGTGAACCTGCATTCAAGCATCGAAAAGACGTTTATGACGAAAAGTGTATTGTTTTTTCAGAAGAAATTGATGTATTGGCTAAGGAACTATCCCAAAACAGAGATAATTGGGTATTGAAATCTGAAGCAATAAGCAAAGCGGATCATAAAGCAGAATATATGATTAGGCATATGTTCAAAGCATATTACAAGCACCCATTGGAGCTGCCAGACTATATTTTGGCAAGATACTGTAACAAAATGATGAACGAGCTTGACCGCAGCATTATTGATCCGGATAAAATCCGCGATGACCGCAAGTTCAAACGGTATGTCTGTGACCATATTGCAGGCATGTCAGACCAGTATGCTGCACGAGAGTACAAAGGACTGTATGAGCCGGAGTATTACTAATATACACACAAGAAAGGTTTAAGTAATGAATGAACAATATATCGCAAATATAATTGCAGGTCTTGCCTTTGTAATTTCGATTATTACAGCGTATTCGCAGCATAAGTTTAACAGGTATAGCTTAAGGCCCGCACACAAAATAGATATTTACAGTATGAATGGATCAATAAAAATTGTTTTTCAAAATGTTGGCAATGGAGTAATGAAGGTTGAAGAAATTACCTACTACGAAATAGGAAAAAGTATCAATGATAAAATAAAGTTATCAGAATGGCTAAAAGATTGCCCTGTGCTTGCGAATTCAGAATACAATCTGGATAATACATATGTAGGATCAGGAATGCAATATAATTTATTATCGAGAACAGTTCCTACACAGAAAGCTTTAGATGATACATGGGATAAACTAAAGAGATTAGGTATCTATATGAGGTACAAGGACACATTTGGCGAAGAATATTATGGATATTACAAGCTGGATGTGGATTATGATGTGTATTGGGCTGCAAAAGGTAACCGAAATATTGTAGACGGAAAGAATAAAAAAGTTGAAGATAAA
Organism: Lachnospiraceae bacterium; assembly: GCA_015056725.1. GTDB lineage: Bacteria > Bacillota > Clostridia > Lachnospirales > Lachnospiraceae > 1XD8-76. Next base: position 42,898 of record SVFS01000010.1, read on the forward strand.
AGCAGAAAAAGAAACATTGATATTAATATTACAGTGGGGAAAAAGTGAAAAAAGCAAGGAAAATCATAGGGATTGAAAGAAAAACTGATTGTTGAAGCCAAGAGACAAGAAATATAATATTTTCCAAAGAATATAGGTGCTAAAAGGCATTTGTTAGATTTTCGTTATAGGAGGATGAGCAGGATGAGTTTCGGGTCAGATTTAAAAGAAAAATTTGATATTTTAACAAGAGGAAGCAGATATATTGAAGTAGAACTTTTTACAAAGTTACAAGATGCCTTGATTTTGCTTGAAAAAAGCTATGGCCCATATGGGATTAAATTAATTCATGGCGATAGAAGCAAAGTAACGTTTACTGTTAGCAGCAATCATGTGACTGGAACAATGGGGACTACTAAAAAGAGAGAATTGGCGGACATGTTTTTTGTTGTTATGTCACCATCAAAAAAGAAAATACGACTTTTCTTTTTACAGAATAAATCATATGCTGACTTTATGCCAAACCATATGTTTCAGGCAGATTTGATGCAACTGGACTTACTAAAGAATCGTCTGGAATTCGAATATAAAGGACGAGTTAATAACATACTTGAGAAAGCGAAAATGCCATCCATTGCATCATATGGTGTATTTTACTGGGATAAGAAATTCAACTATGACATGGCATATATGCGAGCTGATTCAATAGACCCTGTTAAATATTCTGGAATGTCGTTATCGAGAACAGTACAGAGTAATGCTGCGTGGGGCATGAAGTACCGAGTAAACGGACACAGACAACTGGATGGCTGCATTACTTTGGAAGAATTCGCAGATGGAATGATTGATATGACTATTGGAGAGCCGGTTTGTTGCTTGAAAGCAATAGGGTATATATGTGGCTATGAAATTGAAACTATGTGCCGAGAGCTTCTCAGAAATGATGAAAAAGTTGCATGGGATGCTCGAGATCTTGAATGGGATGAGCAGTCAATAAGCAATCAATATGGTAAAGTAAAAGGAATTGCTACCAAGGGCATTACAATAATTAATGCAGATACACTTAAGTGTAATGATGATAAATGAAATAAGTTGACTCTAAAATAGGTTTTTGAAAGGAAGATGAAATAATGGACCATTTTGATATAGTGAAAAAACTTGGTGCGGACAAAGAAGTTACAGAGTGTGTCGGCAGCATTGTGGACGATGCTATTGATTTTTTGTTAAGGGACACCTCAGCTATTGGCAGAATTACATATAAATTAGCTAAAATGCCATTCTTTATACATGAAAAATTATTTTGGGAAAAAATGGAGTTAATGCTTTCCGGTTCATTTTCGGATAAAGAAGAACAATTGAAATTTGCAGCTAAATTGACTGAGAATGGTAAAAATGGAGATAATCCAAGACGTTTGATAGAATGTATTGATCGCATTGACACGAAGAAAAAAATTGGGTATTTAATTAATGCTACACGATGTTTTCTGGCAGACTTTATTGATTTGAGCATGTATTTTCGCCTATGTCATTTAATTACTAATACTTTATACGAAGACATTCTTTTTTTAAGAAAAAATATTGTTTCGGAAGAAGAATACTTACCGTACAGTATAGAAGCTGAAAGCTTGACTGCTTCAGGCTTAATGTATAAAAGTATTATTGGTGGAAAGGAAGGCGATAAATACTCGTTTACCCCAATCGCAGAAGATTTTGATAAATATGCAGTAAGCTATGATGATGTTGACAGATATCCTAACCCTGTTTTAGATAGCGGAACAGGAAAAGATGTGAAGACTTTAGTTGATGGACCTAAGGTGGCTACTGACGATGAATTTAAACAAACGGTTACTGCGGTATTCGGTTAGGATGCAAATTGAAAGGAGAAAGTGTAATGGAATTTAAAATCCCTTTATTCGAAAACGCAATAGATGTGTTGGAGTCTGCAACGATGGAATTGGAAACATATGTGGATTGGACTTCAGATGATATAGAATTAAAGTTGCTAAATGGTGCGATGAAACGTTCAATTCAACATATAACAAACTGTGCTGAATTATTTATGAAGTTTAGATTACGTGAAAAAGGGTGGAAATATGTTTTTGAAAACATTAGTGACGCCTCTGAAGAAAACAAGCGGTCTGGCAATTTTTTAAGTGTAAAATTTGTAAAAGGGTTTAGACGGTTGAAAGAAGAGTGTGATGTAGTAATGTCTTTTGAAAACCTGATAGAGCTTTACAAGATAAGGAATAGTCTTGAACATTTTGACATAAAAAAGGATTTTAAATTAGTTGCAAATGCTTTGATTAATGCAATAAAAGAGCTAATCACATTTTGTACAACAGAAATTATTATAGTATTAAATGACGAAAGTGATAAGCAAATACTTAAAACAAAATTGGAAAAACTTGAGAAGGTCCAAAAGGATTTTGAGGAACTAATTGTATCAGAAGAGTATAGAAAAGCATAACTATGGGAGTTCACTCTAGTGAGGAAGCATGGTACAAAGAATGATGGCACACTTTTGATGTGCTTATTACTAAAGGAGGCTAGCAAATGATTAAGTCAATAAAATGGAATAACCATGATGTTCTGGGCAATTTAGAACTCAATTTCCAAAAAGCAGATGGAACGGCATATAATACTATCATCTTAGCAGGAGAAAATGGTGCGGGTAAAACTACTATCCTTGAAACAATAGCAACGTTTCTTAATTTAGGTTCTTTTGCTTGTTTTGAAGCAATGAAATATGATGTAAACGGAGAAACCTATACAATTACTCCAAATGATACGAATACAAATTTAGGTTTTCATAGAAGAAAAAAGGAAAGTGATGGCACCGAGGTCACTGTGGCATCTAACCGTCAAAATAATTTCAAGCGTATCGAAAGTGATTTAGAGGATATCCGGCATTATGGATTTGCTTATTCGAAAGCTCGTTCTGGTTTTAGTACCAAACCGGTAAAATCAGCAACAACTTCACAATTGGATGACAGCAAATATGAATCAGATTCATCGGATGACTTTACTGCTATTAAGCAAATGCTTGTAAATATTAAATCTCAAGATAATTCCACATGGGCAAAACATAGCCGGAATGAAGATTCAATAACATATCAGGAATTCTTGCTTTCTGGAAAAATGCACAGATTTGAAAGTGCTTTTAATCAATTTTTCGATACTTTACAATTTGAAGATGTTGATGAAGAATCTGTAGATGAGAAAAAAATTATATTTAAAAAGCATGAGAAAACGATATCTATTGATCAGATGAGTACAGGCGAAAAACAAATTGTCTTTCGAGGAGCACATTTGTTGAAAAATAGCCGAAATTTGGTAGGAGGAATCATCCTTGTAGATGAGCCGGAGTTAAGTATGCATCCAAAATGGCAAGAAAAGATATTGAAATATTACAGAGATTTATTTACTCAAAATGGAACTCAAATGTCACAGATGTTCTTTTCGACGCATTCTGAATACGTTATTCGTGCAGCGTTAGAAGACAAAGATAATGTATTGGTTATTATTTTGGAAGATGAGGATGGCGTAATTGTACCTTCTCGCACTAATGATCGAGTTCTTCCTACACTTATGGCATCTGAAATCAATTATCTTGCTTTTGGCATTGCATCGGTTGACTACCATATTGCACTATATGGAAGAGTACAGCTTATGGAACAAAAACAAAGTATTTCCGCATGTGACACATTTATTGCACATCACCAAGACTATGATCAAGCCATACACGAAAAAATCGACAATTCTCAATATGGGAATTATAAAACATGGCCTACCTACATTCGTAATGCGATAGATCATCCGGACTCTGGCAGACAATACATGATGGAGGATCTTCACAAATCTATTCAACTTCTTAGGAAACTGTGTTACCCACACAGAAATACTCGATAGAATCTTGATGAGTTGCAGCTTAAGAATAGCATTTCCTCTTTTTATAATTATTTTTGATGGTAGGTGCCCAAAGTGCGAACTATGAATCGTTATTATAGTTAAGCTGGAACAGAGATGCGAGTGTTCGAAAACTGAATTACGTACATATCACATACATACAATGAAAGTTTTTAATGATTCCCAAGGAAGTTCTTACCGAAGAATTATTACAGCATGCAGCGACTGAATTTGTTACAGTACTTAATAACAACTTGCATTCTCCAAATGAATGCCAGCATAAGTTTTCCAATGCTTTTGAAGAAGAGATGTAGTTGCTTATTAGAGGTATAAGTATCACATGCTACATAGTAACAATTCAGGATTCTATGATTTATAAATCAGATAAATAGCGGTTTGGATTTCGTCCAAATCGCTGTTTATCTGATTCTGAAAACCGCGAGACTTTCGTTGTTATTATTTCGATAATGAGATATACTGTAATTACAAATGAATAGGCAGTGAAACAGCAGGGAGTATAAAGCTGTCGCACAAATGGTAGAACAATGGAATATTTCAGAGCGAAGAGTTCGCATTTTATGCCAACAGGGGAAGATTACCAGCGTTATTCGCAGAGGGCGTACATGGCAGATTCATTCCAATGAAGAAAAAACTATTGATGGCCGTACACTTCGATATCAACGGAATAATAGCCCTTACACAGAATCTTTTCTAAAATTGATGTAGCCGCAGATGTATGCAGGCATCGTCCTCTCACGTAAGGCGGGTTTGATTGTATTTACATAGAGTTTTTAATTCAATTCACATATGGCTACAATGCAATTGAGGGAAACACGTTGACTCTTCAAGAAACAGCTTTGGTGTTGAATGGTATAGGTATTAATGAAAAACCGCCAAATCCCCAATGCTTAACCGGCAAAAATTAGAGAAGTACTTTTTAGAAATAGAATATATGGAAGACTTCTATTTTGAGTTTTGAAAAAGGAGGATAATATGTTAAAAATAGAAAATTTACTTTTAAATGAATATTTTCCGGCAGAGTTACCAAGATGTTTCTCCACAAAACAAGTTTTCGGCAAGATCGATAGAATAAAGGGTTGGACTACATCAGCAACTTCAGCTGCATCAAACCCTCTTGTATATAGTGGCTTTAAAAATGAATTTGCAAGAAGAAAATTTGCTGTGCCGAATTTTTACCACTATTATAAAGCAGCTGAATGCATCGCAGAAAATTCTGAAAAAATTTTAGATATAACAACAAAAAGTAAACATTCATTAACATCACCACAACGGGGAAATGTCGATACAAGTCTGCCGTATAATAAAAAATCATATTCACGAAATCAGACTCGTAATTATGTGGAAAACATGTATCAAGATAATATGTATCAAATAAGATTGGATATAAACAACTTTTTTGACAGCATTTATACGCATTCAATTCCTTGGGCAATACATACGAAGCAGGTTGCTAAACGGAAACAAAATGATAAATCATTGTTAGGCAATAAATTGGATATGTTTATTAGAGCAATGAATGGAAATCAAACAAATGGCGTATTAATTGGAAATGCCTTATCGCGGATAATATCAGAAATTATTCTCTGTACAATTGACAATGATATTGATAAAGAATATAAAGACTTGCAGTATATAAGATTTGTAGATGATTATTATATATTTGTACATGAAGCCACTCTTATCCAGGAGATAGTCGCTTTTATAAGAAAAAAACTATCTGAATATGAATTAATTCTTAATGAAAGTAAAATTCAAGTTTTAGAAAGTCCATTTACTTTTGATAAACCATGGATTGAAGAATTAAAACTCTTTTCTTTTAATAGTGAAGAACTTTTATTGAATAAGGCAATAATTCTTTACAACGAGTATAAGGATATTTCAATTTTAAAATTTGCTTTAAAAATTATTTCTTTTAACGATATTACAATAACAGACTGGAACCGTGTTGAATCAAAACTGTATAATCTTTGGGTCAGATTTCCGGTGCTATCTGATCTAATAATTGAATTATTAATGCAGAAAAAAGAAATAATTCATAAACAGAAACTTAAAAAAGCTATATATACAAATTTAGATAAATGTATGCTTCTAAATTGGCAGCAGGAATTAGTATGGATATTATGGGCTATTAAGGTATTTGAAATTAGGATAAAGCAAGATTATGTTCTTGAAATATTAAAATCAAATAATGATTTAGCAATAATAATAGTTTTAGATTGTATTGATGCAGGAATTATTGATTGTACTGCCTCCGTGACAAAGCAAATTGATGCATTAAGACAAGAGTTGAATGATTTGGATATAGACGAAAATGGGAAAAACGGGAATTTAATGTGGTCTAGCAGATGGCTTTTGGCATATGAATGCCAGTTACATAAGTGGATAAATACGGAAAATGGTTCTTTTTATACGGTAGATAATAATGCCTTTTATAAATCGTTACTAAAGTCAAAAGTTGATTTCTATGATGCAGGTGTTTTGCCGGATGTTAATGACAACATTTCGAAAAGAAGCAAAACGCAGAGAATAATGGATTACATAAAATGCATTAATGCTCAAGAAAATGATGATAAGAATGAGACTGAATTATTAGAAATACAGAAAAGTGCGCGCAACTATATTTTTAACGTGATATATTCGGATGAATATTAAGGTTTGTAAATCTTGGGTTTATTGATGTTATAAAATTTGCTTTGGATCCATGTGAGTAAAATAAATTGAATAATATTAGTTGTGTAACAATTATATCATAATTTAAGCATAATAAGGATAGGTATTTAAGAATGAGTCTAGTATTTGAATTAGCAGAGTTAATTAAAAAAATTGGAATTTATCTAATCAATCCTCCGAAACCCTTGTATTTTCAAGGAAAATCGGCATTTTAATACTCGTTCCTTATGTATTTTCCCTTGTTTTTGCCCTTATGAGCCGAAACAAGGGAAACTTTTTGTTTAGGCTTCCCCGACCACCTTATCAAGCAGTCTTGCGGAAGTTCGTTTCGCTTCCCTCTTAGAGTGAGCGTAGATGTTCATTGTGGTACTTACGTCAGCGTGTCCGAGCAGTTCCTGCACATCCTTTGGTGCTGCACCGTTGGAGAGCAGATTGCTGGTGAATGTGTGTCTCAGCATATGAAAATGGAAATCTTCAAATCCTTCCAGTTTCTTTTTTGCTGACCTTGTCATAACACCAACTGTACTCGGTGACTCGTATGCTCCGTCAGGTCTAAGGCAGACAAAGGATATTTCCTTGTACCCGTCTGGCATTTCCTCGGTTCTCGGCAGGCTGTAGACTTCATAGTAAGTACGGTCTTTCTCTTTGACCTCTTTGTAGTAATTGAGGTGGTAGAGTTCGCCATACTTGAACCGGTTCTTGTGCTGTTCCGTCCTTGCCTTTCTGAGAATGTCAGCCAGAGTGTCACAGAAGTCCACGGTGCGGACTTTCTTGCGTTTGGTGGCACCAATCTCTGTCTTATGCCTTTGCCCGTTGTATCGCATACTGCGTCGTACTGTGAGGTGCTGTCCGTCAAGGTTGATGTCCTGCCAAGTCAGACCACACACTTCTCCGATACGAAGTCCTGTGTAATAGGCTATCTGCATCGGGAGCAATGCAGGATTGTCTTTCTTTTTCAGAAAGTCCTCCAACATCAGAAACTGCTGATGGTCAATGGTAGGAGCATTGTCAACTTCTCCGTCCTCGTTTGCAAACAGTTCGTATTCCTCTTTCTTTCCCCTCCATACCACATACTGCATAGGGTTAAAGGAAATCAGTTTCTTCGGGAATACCGCAAATCGGAACGCTCCCTGCAATACTGCTGAGAACAACCTCAGATACCCTTTGCTGAGTGCCTTTGCTGTTGTCCCATCGGGGGTTTTTCCTCCGAAAGTAAGGAAGTCCATAAATGCCTGCAAATGTTCCGCAGTGACCGTTTTCAGCTTTCTGTCGCCGATAGGATATTGCTTTATCCTGTTCACTGTCCCCATATACGCCATTACTGTACCGTTGCTCAGATTGCCGGGTTTTAGTTCTTCCTCCACCCACATATCAAGCAGCATACCCACAGTGGTGTTTTCAGGCTTTGCCACGAACTTCTTTGCTTCGTAGTCCTCCATTGCCTTGCGGAGCAATGCTTCCGTCTCGGATTTGCTTTCTGTGCCTGCAAACTCACGCTGTACCATCTTTCCGCTTTCATCTTCTACATAGAAGCGGTAGTACCATTTTTTACCCTTTTTTCTTACAGATCCTTTTGCCATTGATAAATAGTCTCCTTTCTATCCGTGGCAATCGGAACTGTGACGTATGGTGTGCGTAAAGTAAATAGTGTCACATCCGCCGATTGTTTCATCGGCTT